>JAEEOK010000013.1 GCA_016284235.1 Succinivibrionaceae bacterium | reverse complement strand
GTGTTATGGACAATCCAAGGAGCAGTATATATTGAAATTTTTATAATCAGATGTGTGATCCAAACATATGAGCAATTAAATCACGACAATATAGGAATCTTTACTAAGAAAAAGAATGACAAACTAGCTGGCAGTTTTTAGGACAATATAGCAGGTCAGCGACAATATCGAACCTGGCAATCAAACACAAAAGTCTCTGGAATGAACTATCCACTTTGTCCTGACATAAAAAAGGCGGTTCACAATATCCGCCTTAAAAGATTTACACCCTCCTCTGCCTAAAGGCAGAGAATTCCTGCTATTCTCCACAGGAAGCTGCAGGCTGCTCCCGGTAGGTTCTTGCTGCTCGACCGACAGGTTTCACATTACAAACTCTAGGGCTGTGCCTCAGCCTGATTTGTCGTCATTGATAAAGCCGATGCTATCTCTGATAGCAGGAAAATTTATACCTAATTTTATTTCTTCCTTCATCGCCCTAAAGGACGGGGACTTTCATCGCAGATCAATAATCTAAATTTGCTTCATTCGCATGCTGTTCTATATACGATCTTCTGAAAGACACGTCATCTCCCATAAAGTTGCTAAACCATGTATCAGCATTTGCAGCATCTTCAATGGTTACCTGCTTAAGCACACGCGATTCTGGATCCATTGTTGTCTTAAACAACTGATCAGGATTCATTTCTCCAAGTCCTTTGTATCGCTGTATATTAACGCTTTTAGTTGCCTTCTTCATGAGAATATTAACAACATCAACAAAACTCTTAATATTGATTCTATCAGAACCCTTTATTTTAAGGTATGCCGTATCATCAACTATAGCATTTTGTAATTCTTCATATTCCCTTGCTATTGAATAGAATTTTGTCTTGTTTTTACCCTCTTCTGTGGAATCATCAAAATACTTTTTATCCGTCGGGATAAAAGAATATAGAGGGTTGTTTATTAAATCCTCATTTATGATAAATTCACTAGGAACACCGTGAGATGTTATTTTTATTCTCGGATAATACCTTATCGAATCAGAAGGAAAGTCTTTATTTTCTTTCTCAACCACATCAAAGGCAAAGAGAGTAACAAAATCACCGGTATTTTCGTAAAATTTAGCAAAAGAATTCGTCCAATTTAAAATTTTGCTCTTATCTTTAAAATCATCAACCTTGAGAGGCTCTACAAAAATAAGATTATCAACAATCTTTTCAGGATAATTATAGTTAGTGGTCAACTTAGTCATACATGCTCGAGTTCTCAGATAATTCTGAATTGTCGAATACAGAACCTCCTGAGAGACAGCCGGAGCTTCAGCACTAGGGAAATAAGAAACACCCTCAACAGCTATATTTATCAATCTGTCATCTCTTTCTGAATCATCTCTTACGTAGAACTGATTCTTTGATGAATCCCCTCCAACCGTAAGAAGATACAGAGGCGGCTGAGCAATATAAACATAACCCTTTTCAAAAAGTTCAGGCATCTGTCTGAACAGAAACGTCAAAAGAAGAACAGCAATATGGGCACCATCAACATCAGCATCAGTCATAATGATAACTTTGTGATACTTCATATTGTCAATATTAAATCCACTTCCATCGTCATTAACCTGAACATCATCATCACCAACACTTCTGCGACCTTCTTTTATTCCGCATCCAAATGAAAGAATCAGGTTGGTTATTTCCTGAGAGGAAAGCATCTTTTCGATAGTAGCTTTTTCAACATTCAGTATTTTACCTTTTAACGGCAGAATAGCCTGTGTATGTCTGTCTCTGCCCGTTTTAGCTGATCCACCTGCAGATTCACCCTCTACAATAAAAATTTCGCGATGAGCAGGATTCTTATCTATACAATCTGCGAGTTTTCCAGGAAGTCCTCCACCTAACGAGGTTTTCTTGCGAACAACCTCACGTGCTTTTCTGGCAGCCTCTCTTGCTCTTGCTGCATCCTGCATCTTATTTACAATAATTTTTGCATCACGAGGATTCTGCTCCAGAAATTCGTTGAATCGATCAGACATTGTCTTCTCAACTGCAGCTCTAACCTCAGAACTTACAAGTTTATCCTTGGTCTGTGAAGAGAATTTAGGATCAGGGACCTTTACAGAAATAACAGCTGTCAGACCTTCTCGACAGTCATCACCGGTAGTCTGGATACCTTCCTTTCTCGAAGAAGTCGTTTTACCGGAATTCGCGTTTGACTCAATATAGTTATTAAGAACCCTTGTAAGAGAAGCTCGGAAACCTGAAAGATGCGTACCGCCGTCACGCTGAGGAATGTTGTTGGTAAAACAGATTACCTTCTCGTCATACCCATCATTCCACTGCATGGCAACTTCAACAGTTATTCCATCATCAGTAGGTTCAGAAAAATAAAAAGTGTTTTCATGAATCGGAGTTTTGTTTTTATTTAAATAATCTACAAAACCTTTAATACCGTCATCATGATGGAATATTTCTCTCTTATCTGTCTGACGCTCATCGATAAGTTCTATCTTTACACCAGAATTCAAAAAACTGAGTTCTCTGATACGAACCGCAAGAACATCATATTTAAAATTGATATCTGAAAAGACCTCAGGACTAGGCCAGAATCTGATTTCAGTTCCTGATTCATCAGAATCACCAATCATAGCAAGAGGTGCTACGGGTTTGCCTCCGTTTGAATAAGTCTGCTGGTATTTATGTCCCTGACGCCAGATGGTAAGAACCAGTTTATCAGAAAGAGCATTAACGACAGATACTCCAACGCCATGCAGACCGCCGGATACCTTATAAGAATTGTTATCAAATTTTCCACCGGCATGAAGTACGGTCATAATAACTTCTGCAGCAGAAACATGTTCTTCAGGATGTATATCAACAGGGATACCGCGACCGTTATCCTTAACACTAACGGAACCATCTTTATGTATCTTAACCACAATCAGAGAACAATACCCAGCCAATGCCTCATCAATGGAATTATCAACAACCTCGTATACCATGTGATGCAGACCGGAACCATCATCCGTGTCACCTATATACATACCCGGTCTTTTTCTTACCGCATCAAGTCCCTTAAGAACCTTAATACTGTCGGCATTATAGCCGGACTCATCAAGCGGAAGTTCCTGTTCAGACATTTTTCTACCTTTGGTTAATTAAATTATTTTTCAATTCAAATACACTGCACGGAGATTTCTGAAAAAATTCAGTTTCTTTTTCATCTATAGCGGTTATAAAAACCTGTCCGCGGAGAGAAAACAAATAATCGGACAATTTCTCCCTTTTTCCCTGATCCAGTTCCGAAGCGAAATCGTCAAGAAAAAACAAACATTCCTTAGAACTTTTCTTTTCAAGAAAAGTACTCTGCGCCAACCTCATGGCACACAGCAGCAATTTAATCTGCCCTCTAGACAAAACATCCTGCACCGGCTGTCTGTTTACCATAATTCTCAAATCAGCTCGCTGAGGACCGTATGTCGTATATCCCTGGATTCTGTCCTTTTCTAGTGATGATCTGATAAGTTGCTCCAACCCTTTCTTTGCATCCCACCCCGGATACAGATGAAAATCAAACTCATATCCGGGAAGAAAATCAGCAGCTATTGAAACGACCGTATCTGATACATCCTCGGCAAAAACCTGACGATACTGGTTTAACTTAACAGAATGTTCAACAAACTCTGCATCGATAGCCTCAAGCATACTGCTGTTCACCGGCATTTTCAGATAGGCGTTACGCTGCTTTAGGACTCTCCTAAATGATGACCAACAACCAAAAAAATCACTGTTATGATAAAAAGCACCCCAGTCTACATAAGCCCTGCGCTCTGCCGGACTGCCGAGCAGAAGTTCCATATCAGCAGGATGAATTATCTGCAATGGTGACAGCATTGCCAACCGAGAAAGACTTGAAACACTGTCAGAATCAATTTTTATATCAAAACTTTCAGCACTTCTTCTGATTCCGATGCGATGTTCCGAACTTGTTCCAAATACAACGAAGTCTTGCTGACCGTGAGCTATAACACTTGCATTATGTGATGTTCTAAAAGATTTTCCTCTGCAAAGAAAACACAGGGCTTCAAGAACAGAACTTTTTCCAGATCCGTTGTCCCCTACAATAATGTTCATATGTTCATGAGGATTCCAGGATACACTTGAAAAGTTTCTAAAACCCTCCATTTTTATCAAAGAAAATGACATTAAATTCTCATTTAAAAAATACAGACAACATCACAAAAATGACTGTTTTTAACTGATGAATTTTAACATATTTTCAAGAAAAAATCGATCACGGATCCACGGATGACAAGCTCAAAATAAGTGAAAACTTAAGTATCAGCCATTAGAAGAACCAAGATATGCCCTGCCTTGTTTGAACGGCAAAAGAGAATGTCGGAACAGTGCATACAAGAGAAATTTAATGAATGAAAATTCATCCATTAACGTAACAATTTTTTTCTTTTTTGACTGTTGTAGACTCTTGCGTAATAAAACCATCAATGTAATTTACTCTGAAGAATTGATTACTTATTACAGATAGCAGCTGTTTTGAATTCACTGCATATGTCAATTACCACGGTAATTTCCACTCTCTGTTTCTGGTATGATTACCAGCAGAAACAACCATATCTCGAAGCAAGAAAAAGTTTAACTTAAAGTTTCTACATTTTGTCTGTAATTAAAGGTTGAAAACATTCTTAATATCTTATGACTGACAGAATTTTTACCTGATTGTGTCAGCCGTCATAGAAAGTATATTCTCATTCAGCAGACATTACTGATACTGAGCTGCACAGCCTTCAGATTGAATACACTTCCATATTTACTCCTCCTGTCCTGATTTTTTAACTTCAAGATCCAGTTTGGCAATTGTATTCCTGCAGACAATTAAGAGCCTTTGATAACCACGCCTTGCTCCTAATTCGTCCGTCTCTCTTTAACTCTCCTCTACCATGCTGCCGCACCAGCTACATCTGCATAAAACGATTCATGATACAAAGTAGTCGAAAACTACTTTCAAGTGAAGAAAGCTCCTATTGAATTCCTTGTGAAACCTGCATTCATATCGCTGGTCGCGAATCAACCTTAAGCAAGCATTCCTGTCCGGCGAAATCCTCAAATTCACTGACAAACTGCTTAGATTTGCCCTACCGAACGAAGATAATATTATCGGTATCCGCATTCATTATTATTGCCACAGGAACAAAAAAAATGCAGATCTGTTTCAATCTGCACTCTAAAAATACAAAAACAAGAAATCGAATCAAATAGAAACTACATCTTGACCAACATAATAAGAAACTTCTCTTCACAAAAGTTGGACGACTCAACAGGAGTAAGCAGCGCGGAAACTTTTGAATACGAGAAATTAATATATTTACAAGGGACGCATTCGAGAACATCCAGCAAATATTTATGGTTTATAGTAATTTTTGAAGGATTGCCGTTAAAATTCTCAACAGGAACAGTAACGCTAGCATGTTCATGATTGACGTTTGTGGATGATAGAGTGATCTTATCATCTTCAAAATTCATTAAAATTTTTGAAAATTCCGAAGAATGACAGATTACAGTTATACTTCGAACCGCCGCAATAAGCATTTCCCGATCAATTTTCATGGATGCTAAGAAACTCTTTTCATCAGGAAAACAGTTAACAGGATCAAGACACGTACCATCTATAAGTTTTGTAACAAAGGAAAACTTTTCTGTATCAAACTGAGCGTAACTTTTACCAAAGGATACTGACACAGTGTTAGAACTACCAGATATAAGTTTCTTCAAGGACATAATACCATTTCTTGCTATAATGGCACTTGCTTTTGATTTTTCTTCCTTTGCATCATCCTCGGCATCAAGAAGCATATATTTGTAATATGAAAGTCTATGAGCATCGGAGGAAAGAAATTCAATATTCTTTCCATCAACCCTGACATTCATACCGTTTAAAAAAACTCTGTTATCCTCAACACCCATTGCATAGGTTGTTGAATTCAGCATATCAAGAAGTTCACCCTCGGTAATATCAAAACCGTCCTTTGTGGAGACCTGTATTCGATTAGGATAAAGACTTGAGTTAAAACAATTAACCTCATAGGAGTTATTTATACGCTTTATGGTCATCCTGTTTGATGATTCATCAAGTGAAAAATAAATTCTATCCTCTGCACCTTTGTTTAATTTGGATAAATCAAATTTGCAAATATCGAAAATGGAAGCTGCAGGAACAGCAACGGATCCGGTACTGGTTACACTTATTAGGTTAGAAGGAACAGAAATAATCATTTCACTTTCTTCATTGGAACTCACCATCTTTAATCTTTCTTCATCCAAATCAAGAAGTAAATTTCTTAACATCTGCTTCGGACCTTTATATTCCTTTGCAAGATTGACTATTTTGCTAAGATATTCAATAAAATCTGAACGTAGTACCGAAAATTCCACTTTATACCTCAATCTCAAATTTTTAACTGATCGATAATGTAATGATAATCTGCAGAAACCTTAGGATCATTAGCATCAAGTTTCTTCTTTATTTTTTTACATGCCGCAACAACCGTGGAATGATTTTTTCCACCGAACAGTTCACCTATCTCCTGATGACTCTTTTCTGTAAGTGTACGAACTATATACATAGCAAGATTTCTTGGATTTGCAACAGATTGATATCTTTTATTGCTCTTCAGCTGGGAAACTGTCGTACTTGATCTCTGAGCAACGAGTCTGAGAATATCCTCAACATTAATCAGTTTCTCTCTGGACTGAATCTGAACCGCAAGAGCCTCCTTAACAAGGTCCATGGTTACAGATGTAGCTTTCATATAGTCATAAGTGTTACGAATGTTCTTTAACGCACCCTCTATCTCTCTGACATTGGACATTACAATTCTTGCTACAAACTGCTGAGCTTCCAGCGGGATCTTAAGCCCAAATTCCTTCGCCTTCGACGCAATAATCTGGATTCTCTCCTCATACGTAGGGATTGCAATCTCCATAGTTACGCCTTCGCACAGTCTTGAAACAATACGGTTATCGAGTTTTTCGATCTCCTTAGGGTAAGTATCACAGGTTACAACAATCTGCTTTAAATCCTCAAACAGATTCTTTATTATGTAAAAAAACTGCTCCTGGGTTTTTTCTCCCTTGGATATAAACTGTATATCATCAATGAGAAGAACATCGGCACTTGAGTAAAAGTTTTTCAGTTCTTCAAGTTTCTCGCTCTTACCCTGCTGTCCACTGCTTCCAAAAATCTGAGTAAAGTCCTGAAGAAAATCACTACTGTTTACATAAACAACACGATAATCGGTATTCTGACAAATCTCATTACCGATAGCATAAAGAAGATGCGTTTTTCCAAGACCAGACTTTCCGAGAAGAACCAGAGGATTAACCTGTCTGTCGCCAGGATCGGCCGCTACCTTCTTGGCTGCGGTAAAAGCTGTGCAGTTTGAACTACCTTCAACAAAATTTGAAAAAGTCTTCGATTTTATAAAATTTTTTCCCTTTGACAGATCGCCCTCTTTACCGACTGATTTCGTACGGGAGAAAACATTAATAAGATTGGAGCTTTTTCTCTTAGGAGCTGAAGCTGTCTTAGCAATTTTTGAAGAATCAACAGGCGAGGACTGAATCTGATCTGATCTTGTTTGTTTTCTGTCAATAACAGATCTTTTTAACACCTCGTGATCACCGGACGGAGTGCTGTTAGGCAATGTATCAACATTTCCTGAGACAAAGTTATTAACAGTTTTATTAACAACTTTTTTCTCCATGCCGGAGTTTGAATTCAGCACATCAAGAACAACTGTTCCGTTAGAAAACGAGCTGTATGCCTCTATAATGTTCTTCAGATAAAACTTATTGACATATTGGTAGATCATCATATTCGGACAAGAAATAATTAATTGATCATCCTCAGTCCTAGCTTGAAGATTGTTGATCCACAAATTCATCTTAGAATCTTCAATCTGATTCCTTAGAATTTCTTTGATTTTATTCCAAGCATCAACGTCCATACATAATCCTAAAAAAGCAAACAAAGCTAAATACATCAAGGTTTCAGATACAGTCGAAGAGAAAACGATCAGCAAAAAACAGGACAAGATCTTAAACTTCGAATCAGGAAACACTAAGCAGATGCTTTGCAAATAAACTTTTACTAAAAAAACTACAAAACCGGTGCAATTTCTCTAGGTATGAAAATTAAATGAAAAAACATAGATCGGTCGCAACAAAAAGACCTGACAAAAGAAAGTCCCAACATAAGGTAAAAAAACCAATCTAATCAGTCAAAAAACAGATCTCTTTTACTCTAGAAAATAAAATTATTAACAAAATTATTAACAGATCTATTAACAAATTTATCAACAGCAGAATACTTCAACTACTCCTACAATTTTCTTCCTAAAGTTTGATCTGATCAACTTGCAAATATAGTGAGCTTTACGAGATCAAAACACTCATCTCTTAAGCGTAAGTGCTATTCTATCACCAATGAAACAAAAAATGCAGATCTGTAAAAGCTTTTTATAAACTATGGTTAGATTATAAGCAGATTGGATCCTCATGATAAACTAAGGCAAATTACTGATTCGAACAATGATCTGCAACGCTTTATAGTCTGCAGATCTGGAACCGGGGACATTCATTTCATTCAGATCAGATCTCATAAAAAAAAAGTAAAATATTTTATTGATATTTTTTGTAATAATGTTAAAATTCAGACGTTTTCTTTTACTCTGTTGAAAGAAAAAATGTAGATTCAGCCCAGTTGCTAGTTTCTAATATTGTAATGCGGAGATTATTATGAAGCGTACTTATCAACCATCTGTAATCAAACGCGTTCGCACCCATGGCTTCCGTGCCCGTATGGCTACTGCTGACGGCCGCAAGGTTCTGTCACGTCGTCGTGCAAAGGGTCGTGTTCGTTTGACAACAGTATAATGACTAATTTGTGCTTTCAAAGGGAGTTGCGTCTAGTAACTCCCGATCATTATAAAAGAGTATTCGATAATCCTGTCAAAGCCTCATCCCCAAACATCACTATTCTTGCAAAACCAAATGATCTTGAACATATGCGTCTTGGTCTTATAGTACCTAAAAAGGTACTGAAACACGCAGTTGACAGAAACAGGATCAAAAGGTTGACCCGTAACTTTTTCAGACTCAATCAGCACCGTCTTCCTTGTCTGGACTATGTATTTATCGCCAAAGGAAAAATAGGTGATATGACCAACAATGAAGTTGTAAACCTGCTTGAAAAATTATGTACAGTAATCTCTCGCCGCTCCAAAAAATCGGTATAGGTCTTATAATCGTCTATCAGAAAACTCTGAGCAAACTTACTCACGGATGCTGTAGGTTCACTCCCAGCTGCTCTGAATATACAAAACAGGCAATAGCAATACATGGATTTTTTAAGGGCTGTTTACTCGGTGCCTATAGAATCCTGCGTTGCAATCCTCTAAATCCAGGAGGATACGATCCTGTTCCACCAAAAAAAATCAAAAAGAAAAATTACCTGGACTGAGCGCCATGCACTGCTCCGGTATCGCAATGCCGTCAGTCATTAACAGACTTAGTTATTTTCATATCTGAGTTTTACATCACCGCATCATTCGTATTGCGCATGCAAAATCTACATCTTAAGATGCTGTACACAGATTTCTTACGTTTTCGCAGCAAATCTATTCTGCAAACTTTTCGAACAAACAAAAATGGCTCTCCATAAAAATAAGTTGGAAATAATCATTAATCTTATTTCGAAATATCAATAATCTTTAGAAAGAAATATTCATCGAGAGAGGATGCGGACACTCTCCGGG
>JAEEOK010000133.1 GCA_016284235.1 Succinivibrionaceae bacterium | reverse complement strand
ATCTCATGAAAAACAAGACCGTTCTTGTAATTGCACACCGCCTCAGCACCATCATAGACTCTGATACCATTATGGTCGTAAACGACGGTGAAATCGTTGAAAAGGGAAGTCACGACGAACTGATAAGAAAGCAGGGTGCCTATGAGGCTCTTTACCGATCCCAGTTCAAAAAGGCATAGAAATTCAGACTTAAAAAGGAACTGAGAAGATGAGTGCAGCCGGCGAAGCATCATGGAAGGAATTTGTACAGAAGGGAGATTTTTCATTCTGGTCGGTTCTGGGCTATGCTCAAAAGCGAAGCCGCAAGGGTATAATCCACGACATCGGATTCGCATCAAAATATTTGATGCACCGTTCTGTCTACCGCGAATACCTGAAACTGCTTTCGCAGCAGTGCTGCCACGGCGCATGTGAGCATGACAGAACCATGATCTACAAACTGATGAGACCTTATGAGGTTTGTACCTACAGCATTGAAAAGCGTCTTGAGGTTCTAAGGGATCATTACAGTATTCTGTCCGAATATTTTACGCCCGAGCAGTTTGATCTTCTCGGCGCGGAATTCGGCATCAGAGTAAAAGACTTTCCGACCACTGAAGCCGTGCCTGTGCAGTACTCTATAACTCTTCAGTATAACGGCACCCACCGCAGAGAAGCGGAACTTTCGCTTGAAATAACACGAAGCTTTGACAGGGAAGGAAACGGAAACGCCACATGTGAAAGAGTATTTTCCGCCGCTGTAAATTTCGGAAACATAAACGGTCACAGGGTGCTGAAAATTAATTCAATACAGGGCTGTACGCCGCATCTTCCCGAACCCATGAAGGAAATATCGGCGGCAACAAAAGCCGGTTACGGCATTATGCCTAAATATCTTATGATTCTGCTTGCATTCAGAATAGCGGAACTCACCGGCTGCGAACATGTTCTTGGAATTAAAACAGAAAGTCACATCTATGCAAATTCCCACTACAGTTCAAAAATAAACAAGGACTTTCATTACGACTACGATGCGCAGTGGAAAGAATTCAAAGGCGAGGAATACAGCGAAAACTATCTGAAACTTTCTAAACCAGAGCGTACCCCGCTTGAGGAAATACCGTCAAAGAAGCGTTCCCAGCACCGCAAACGCTATGCCTTTATTGACGAAATATATGATTCCCTTGCAGAAGTTTTCAAACGGCATAATGTATGATCTATCTGCAAATAGCAATTCCGCGGACTCTGTTTCATCTGTTCACCTATAAAAGTGACCGTGCAGTAGAGATCGGATGCAGAGTTCATGTCAATTTCAACAATTCAGCGGTTATCGGTGTTGTAATGGGAATTTCCGACACTCCGCCGCTTGATCTGCCGCTGAGCAAACTCAAACCCATCTGCGATGTCATTGATGAAAAACCGTACTGGAACGAACAGACTCTTGAACTCATCAAGTTCATATCGACATACCAGCACGCTGGAATCGGTGCAATAATTGAGCTTGCCCAGCCTGTCTCACTGAGAAAAGGAGCACCTGCAGTTCCAAGGGAAATCAGAGGCTTTAGACTGATAAATCAGGAGTATGCTCCTGCCAACAGTCAGCAGAAAAAAATTATGGAGGTTCTCCGATCTCAGCCTCTCTCCTCGCAGGAATGCAGGGGCATGAACCTTTCCATGTCAGCAATTACTACTCTCATAAAGCATCACGTTGTCGAAGCTATCGATCTGAACAGCATACACAGAGACATTTATTCAAATCTTAAATTCTCCAATCAGCTCAAACTCAATGAAGAGCAGCAGAGGGCTCTGGATGAAATAAACCGGAACGGGTGCAGTTTTAAGGTCTTTATGCTTCAGGGCGTTACCGGATCAGGAAAAACGGAAGTCTACATGCAGGCGATTGAAGAGGTTCTGTTGCGCAAGCAGCAGGTCCTGGTCATGATCCCTGAAATCGGACTCACTCCGCAAAGCATTGCCAGATTCCATGCCCATTTCAACGTACCTATAGCCGCAATGCATTCTGCTCTGACAGATCGGGAAAGACTGGATAACTACCTTGCCTGCCGTGACGGTAAGGTTGGCATTCTCATAGGAACAAGATCATCAATATTTACCCCGTTTAAAAATCTCGGCATGATTATAGTCGACGAGGAGCATGATCCGTCATACAAGCAGCAGGACACCTGCCGCTACAACAGCAGAGATCTTGCTGTTTACAAAGGCAAGCTTGCAGGATGTCCCGTGATCCTTGGTTCGGCAACACCCTGTCTTGAAACAATATACAATGCCGACACCGGCAGGTATAAACGTCTGCAGCTTAGCAGAAAAGCCTTTGAAAATGCAGGAAAAGTTGAAACGGAGATTATCGATCTAAAGGGTCAGGATCTTGAAGCAGGAATCAGCCGTCATCTGCTTGAGGAAATCCATGAGGAGCTGAAAAAGGATAATCAGGTTCTAATCTTTTTAAACCGCAGAGGATATGCCCATCATGTAATATGCAGAAACTGCGGCTATGTGCTTCAATGCGGCAACTGCGACTCATACCTTACATACCACAAATACAATAATACAGTAAACTGCCATCACTGCGAGGCTGTACAGCATATGCCCGAGAATTGTCCCCGCTGCGGTTCAAATCAGCTGTATGTTGAAGGAAACGGCACCGAACAGGTTGAAGAATATCTCCGGAGTGTGTTCCCGGACTATCCTGCAGTACGTTTCGACCGGGATACCATGAACAGTCCCCAGAAGCTTAAGGACGCCCTCGCAGGCATTCTTGAAAACAGATACCGCATCCTTATCGGAACGCAGATCCTGGCCAAAGGTCATCACTTTCCAAACGTGACGATGATAGCGCTCCTTAACATTGACGGAGCGCTCTTTTCCAACGATTTCAGAGCGACCGAAAGGCTGGCACAGCTTTATACACAGGTTGCAGGAAGGACGGGAAGAGAGGAAAAAAAGGGAAAGGTTGTACTCCAGACCTATGTTCCAAACAACATCGTGCTTCAGACAATTGTGGCTGAGGGATATGAATCATTTACCAGAAGCTGCCTGGCGGAAAGAAAATACCTGAATCTTCCTCCGTTCAGTCACCAGGTGCTTTTAAGACTCGAAAGCACTGACAGGGAAAAAGTTCACCGTCAGACAATTGAACTGTACCAGGCCATGCTGACCTTCGGAGAACAGTTTTCAGGAATTACCATAAATCCGCCGTACCAGGCTCTGATGGAGAAAAAACAGAGCAAATACCATATGCTGATCATAATCCAGTCTGCAAGCCGGAAGGAACTGCTGAACTTTATTGCAAATCTTGACTCTTTTCTGGAGGACAAAAAAATCAGCAACGGAGTAAACTGCTACGTGGATGTAGATCCGACAGAGATACTTCAATAGAAGCCGTCAGGGAAAAAAGGCGGAGCAATCATATTCTCCGCCTGATTGGATATGTGCATTTTTGAAAAACGGGTCAGTGCCCGTCAATCCATTGTTCAAGCGCTTTAATCGCATTTTCTACACTATTGCGGACATAAGTCTCATCACTGCATTTGCTTAAATCTGCTTTATTTTCCTGATCACCGTCACCATGAAACATATTGTTTCTGCGGTATATTGCAGTCTTCAGTTCCTTCCTTGATTCATAGAGCAAATCTGCCAGAGCATTGTTGCACAACATTATGTCACCTTTTGTTTCTTTAAATCCGTGTGCGGTAAAAACTTTAATAAATTTTGCAGTTCCTGAAGAATTCTCCAGAGGATGCAGAAAAGAATAAACATCTGCCGGCAGTTTATCTGAAAATTTTATTTTTCTGTTATTGTCATAAAGACTGTACGACTTTTTCCCGAAATTTCTCATATTCTCATACAAATACTCCGGCAGATACATTATCGCCTCATAACAGAAGCACAGAGCTTCCGCATAGTTGTTCCGCTCAAGAGCTGATCTTACCCTGGTGCTCATAAACGAAATCTGGGTTTTCAGTTCTGTACTGAATTCAAAATTGTCATCCAGCGGAAGTCTGCTGCTCAAACATTCAATGAGTTCTCCCTTAAGCACTGAAAGGACAGGATCCTGAACCGGCTTATGCAGAGCGATAATAACATCCTCAAGAAAGTAGCTGCTGTCACGAAGCATGAGAAAATTATTCAGAAAAACACCGTTTTTAAAACTTTCATAAACACGGCTGTCTTTATTTTTGAACTCTGACGACATGATTGCATCCAGAAAAGCAGGATTATCGGTTGCTCTGTACTGTCCGAGCATGAAGGAATAGTCAAACAGTCTTGATATATTCCTCATATCGTAAACAGATCCCGACAGCAGATTTTCTTCTCTGTCTTCTGAAAGAATTTTTTCAATCTGTTCAAATTTATCCAAAAATGCAGCATCATCCTCAAGCTGTGCCTTTTTCAGGGCGTTAAGAATATTGAAATCCCGTTCAAGAGGAATTTCACCATAAAAGATATGCTCAATTTTTACTTTCTTGACAGTAACAAGATATTCAATGATACAAAGCACTAAAATCGGGATAATTCTGTAGCAGTGGGTAATATCAAAGGAAACTCTGCTGCAGTAACCGACTGCACCTTCAAGCATTTCAAAAAGCTCCTGCTCAACTCCGGAACCGGATATTTTATCATCAGTCATCAGTGCCTTAATCTCTAATCCGAGATCATGCCTGTTTGCAGACATAAAAGTATTCAGCCAGGTAACCAGTTCCTCTGATACAGAAGCGTCAACGGATAGATAGTCCTGATTATCCTCAATATTTTTTATCAGAATATCGAGCTCATCCCGTGCATCACTGCTGAGTCTGCCGCCGAATTCCTGCTGCAGTGCATACAGAACAATTCTCCAGTTGCTTGTTTTCGTGCCGCAAATCAGAAACTTTGTAATCTTCTGGTTACCGGAAAAAGAACTTATTTTATTTGCAAGTGACATTCCAATGACACGAGAACCTTTGAGATTGTAACTCTGCGACAAGGATGAACCATCAGGATCCACATAGGTATAATTGCATTTTGCATAATCTCCGGAACCGATAAACGAAATCAGTACATTCTCCCTGGCTGATTTCACGGTTTCTGGTTTACTGACACCTAATTCAATCATGCAGTCGCGAACTTCATTCGGCAGCTTGCTTAAACTTACCGATCCTTCAGTTTTGCCGGTATATACAAATTTCCTCAGAATTTTTTCCGAATCATTTATCCATTTGCCGCCGTCATCGGTAATGTCATTCTTATGGATCAGCATGCCGCGATAGGACATCAAACTCTTCCAGGGAAAAGAATTTTTACTAATTCCCGGATATTTTTTATTTATGGCGTTATACAAAGCACATTTGCCATCGTTATTTTTTTTCCCGGCGGCAACCTCTTTATCAGAAGATCTCTCCTGCCTGAATTCATAATTTTCAATCGAGGACTGGCAGGAATTTATTGCCTGAATATAATTGCCTGCAGCAAGATAGCTTGAACACAGTCTTTTGATACCCTGTGCGCACCTGTCCATGTCACCTGACTCCATTTCATCGGTCCACGAAAAGAAATCCGAAAGTATTTTTTTTATCTGGATATTTTCAATGCTCTGCAGAACTGATGATGCTCCATTTCTTATCAGCTCCGCCGCAGCGGAATATCTGCCCATATTCAGAGCGAAGCTGATACTGTTAAGCTTCTTATTTAATTTACTTCCGCTGACAGCACCGGCAAAGCACGAAGGATCTGCAGTGACGTTAAATCTGGAGATCATTGATGCGTTATCAAGGATCTTCACCGCTCCGTCAAGAAAGCATACTTCAACCGGAGGCCTTTCCCCTGGTTTAGGTCTTTGAGTCTTCAGAATCTCCTTTACAAGCTCAAACTTTGAATCAAAAGACTGCCTGTCATGCAACTTAAGATAACGAAGGCGGGATTTGATTTTTTCAATGGCGTCAAGTCTGGATACCGGTTCGGTTTTCGGCATATATTCCGGCATATAGCAAATCTGCCGTATGTTAAGATTCTTCAGCTGACAGAGACACTGAAAATCCGCAAATACGGCAAACGGAATTATTCTCATACCGTTGGTTATATCAAGATAAATCTGAGTGCTGGCGTCTATAAAATCCAGCGCTCTTATTCTGTTGAGCAGTTCAATCTGCTGACTGTATTCACCCATAACCTCGCCATGCACAAGCAGGGCGATTTTGAAACTGACCGGTTCAAAGGCCTGATTCAGACAGTTCTGAAGATTTTCAAGCAGCATGAGCAGTTTATCACGGTCACAGTCATTCCTTTTCCCTGCTCCAAGTTTCTGCGCCTGCCGGAAGGATTTTATTTCAGCATTGGCATTTTTTACCGGATCCGACTCAAGATAATCTCTGACCGTCTCAAACGGTGCTTCCGAGCCGAATACGCTTTCAGCCATTTCAGAAAAATATACGGACAGCAAATCCCATGTACTTGACTGTGTTCCGCATATAATCAGTGTATCGGCATAAACATTCAGCCTGCTTCGAATATAGGAAAGAAAAGCAGTGGATGCGTACCTTGCCTTTATCATTTCTCCGTTAAAATTATAGCTGCAGGATCTGTATTCATCAGCACCGAGAAAAGAAATCACAACCTTATCAGACATAGGCGAACGCTCCCAAAATCAAAATCAGCAAACAAATCCGTGAGAAGACAGATGATACATGCCACAGAAACAACTCTCATGATACAGACAAATGAGCAGCGGAAAATCCTGCCGGATCACAACGCACTCAGTTCTCTGTCACATTTGAGGAAGAAGTTCAGATATCTGATCTGACTGATAAACCGGTGTGCCTTGTAAGATAAAAGAGTTGCAGTATGCTGATTAAAAACAAGAGAGACTGTCGATCTGAATTGTTCAGGCGGCTGACTTTGAGCTGGCGCTGTAAAACAGCACCGCTTATGTCAGAAAAAACCTTTTGCAAAGAGCCGAATGTCATTGTAATCCACTGCAAGATTAATATTCTGCCCTCCGTCAAATCCTGCCGTACTTATGCCTATGACCTCGCCGTACATATTCAGAACAGCTCCTCCGGAGCTGCCTGGCGATGTAGGAGCTGTAAACTGAATCATGTTCACATCCCTAATCCTTCTGAAACCAGATATGATTCCGTCTGATACGGAATTGAACAGTCCAAGCGGACTGCCGATTGAAATAACACGCTGTCCCCGTACCAGTTTTGTTCTTCCGTCATAAACAGTCAGAGGTGTCAGTTCCCTGTCAATCCGTATTACCGCCAGATCCAGAAGCGCGTTGTACTTTACAACTTCGCTTGTAAAATAAACCTTCTCTTCATTTTCAATTCTTACGGCAAATACAAATCCGCCTTCAATCACATGGCAGTTTGTCAGAATATATCCGTTTTTTCCAATCATAATACCCGAACCTGAACCGGCAGGATCACCGTTTTTATCATGAATGGCAATCATGACAATCGAAGATGCAAGCTGGGCAAGCTCCTCAAAGTTTTTTTCCTGTTTAATTCTTCCGGCAGTATCACCTGCATCATTTCCGGCTGTATCAGATACAGATTCCGCCGGCTGAGGATTACTTTTGACGTGATGTCTGTTCCCGTCGCCGATTTTTCCAGGGGAACTGAGCTCTGCTTTCTTCGGCGACATTTCCGCAGATCCTTCACCATGCTTTTCCGGATCATTTTTTACGCCGGTCTGAACATCATTACTGCGGGAACATTCAGTATCATCATTACGGGTACCTGCTGCTGATCCGTGTTCTGAAAGATTGACCGTGCCAAATTTTCCAAGAATAATCTCGCTCGAGAGACGGCTGACGTTTTCGCTTATGCTGATGTCGGACCGGTTATTGAAAATAAGAACATCACAGCCAAGCATGGTAGCGAAATAACAAAACAGATATTCCTGAGGTTTTACGATATTGTGGGAGACAATTTTGACACTCCGGTTTTCCGACCACTCCTTCACCACATCGCCAAGAAAAAGATCTGTCCAGTACCAGAGTTTGATTACAAAATTCCTGATCATGGACTCGGATATACTCTGACTGACAGTCCTGTACTCTTCCACCGCCTTCCTTGTGGCATTTTCCAAAACACCCCCGAAAGAACTGCTCACTGAATGAATTCTTGTTTCAACCGTCTTTCCCTGCTTCCACGCGGAATATGCGCTGATATAAAAATCAAGCGCCTGCGCCTCCACTGCACTGGGCAGATTATCCAGACGTATATATCTAATGCGGTTTGATTTGTCCGCACCTGCCAGCCTGCTTTCAAGATCTTCAAACGTCCTGATAAAATCCGGACATTCCCCCACAGCCCTTACAAAGTACACATCTTTTCTGCCAAAGCTGAATCCGCCTCTGATATTGGCGAACGTATCAAGTGTCTGGACAGCCATTACATTATGACGAAAAGTTATTTTAGCGTTCAAAGATCATCCCCCTCGAAAATGCATGCATGAAGATGAGACAACGGCAAAAAGGCACAGAGTGAAACTCCCGCAAAACATCCTATCATCTTAACAAATCTGACTTATCGTAGATCAACACAGTGACTAAAAGCAAACATATCATGTTATTATGCATGTAATAATTCTCAGTAATTATCTCAATTTTCCGGATAGAAGCTATGAACAGAAGAAAATCAGAACTGCCTATTTTTGTTTCATGGATCGGCATGACCGATCTGAGAACAATGAACAAATGGAGAATACTGCAGGGAAAAGAGCCTGCACTGAGCTACAACAACGGAAAAGAGGATAACCTGGATAATTATTCCGGCATTGAAAAGAAAGGGGAAAACGGCCCCGTACGAACATTCACTGACGGAAGAAAAGCCGATTTAATCTACCTTCTTGCCACCAACAAGCTGTATAAGGATGCCCCGTTTTTTCAAAAATGGGTGGAGCGCGGAACGGATGCTGAATGCAGGATAGTCTATGTTGATGTAAAAGATCCTTCGGATTACTCGGACGTTTATTTTGCACTAAAAAGTTTTTATGATGAATACAGTATTTTAGAAAATTCTGACCGGGTGGAATTTCATGTTAGTTCCGGCACACCCGCCACACAGGCAATGACTGTTCTGACAGCGCATATGATGCTGCCCGGCTCGAAAACATTTAAAACCGTAGCTTCCAAATATGCAGATCCGTCCACCGGCAGTCAGGTATTCGAAATTACTCTGCCTTTCACACTCACCGGAAAAACATTAAACAAAACAGACACCGGAATTGTTCCTGAAAACCAGAAAATTGAAGAAATAGCCCAGATATATGCCAAATTCAAAAATGTCAGCATACTTCTGCTGGGAGAAACAGGTGTCGGCAAGACAGCGGCGGCTGAAAAAATTCATAAATTAAGTGGCGACAAGGGAAAATTCGTAATAGCAAACTGTGCAGAACTTGCACACGGAGACGGAAATCTGTTCAGATCAGAACTCTTCGGAACCAAAAAAGGAGCATATACTGGTGCGACAAGTGACAGAAAAGGTCTGTTCGAAGAAGCAAAGGGAGGAACAATATTTCTGGATGAAATAGGTGAGGTACCTCTTTCACACCAGCAGACACTTCTGAGAGTTCTCAACGATCGGACAGCTCAGAGAGTAGGTGACAGCAATTCATACCGCATTGATGATGTCCGCATAATTGCGGCAACAAACAGAGATCTTGCAAAAGATGTTACGGAAGGAAGATTCAGAGAGGATTTATACTATCGCATTGCCATGTGCCCTGTACATCTTGAATCGCTGCAAAAAATAAAAAACGATAGTATGGAAAAATTCAATGATATTGTGGCCAGCATACTGAACGAAATCCAGAGTGATGAACAGTTCAGAGGAACGAAACTAAGTCTGACAAATGACGGATGGGAGTATATCCGCTCACAGCGGTGGTCCGGCAATCTGCGTCAGCTACATCACGTGCTGCAGGTATCAGCGGTATACGCATTCTATAAAAAACGGGGAATCATTGACACTGGTGTGCTGAAAAGGCATTTTTTTGAAGAGCCGGCAAGGCATGGCACTCAAAAATCCGGCGCTAAAGGTGATGAAATACCTTCAAATCTTGATCAGTGGCTGCTTGAACAGAAAATCACATTTGTTGAAAGAGCACTGAAAAAGTGCAATTACAAAATTCTTGAAGCTGCCAGGATGCTTGGCATGTCATACCAAAGAGTCAACACCTTTATAAAATCGAAGGATTTCAAAAACAGAAACAAAGAAGAATAAAGAATCCCTTGGCTCTGTTAAGGAATAGTGTTGATCCTGAAATCAACAGGATAAATCATAAAGTTGTCATGGCTGAAAATTTTACTTTTTAAGTTCAAAAAAATAAAAACTTTATGAAATGGATTTTGTTTCTGGTGAATCAACACTTTTGTGAACAGAGCTAGATCCACGCTATATCCAAAGTGATGATGTAGTCACTGTTTTAGTAAATTACGACTATCGGTTTTCAAATTGGTCAGATCTTCAAATTTACCTTCACTTGCCATGATGCGACACCTGTCAAGAATCTGTCTTACTGTTTTAGAAAGTTTTTCCGGCTGTCCGCTTTTTTCTTTGTATATTCCTGCTTAATCGTTATATCAGCAGCTCGTTTACTGCAATCTTGAAGGAGAAAGGAGGGAAGGATGGTGGTATCCACATCATTAATTGAGTCGGCGCTAAGACAAAATATGCGAATTTTGATTTAAACAGACAATCTGCTCTCTAAATCTGTTCTGGTAGGAAGCTATCACACCTGTTCAACCTGTCATACTCACTATCCGTTTTTCAGGATAAGCTTAAACAGTGGCAGCTGCCATACAATGGGTTTCAATTGAGCCGGCAAGAATACCGGACTCTCACCTCTGCTTCGTCAGGTGTACGACATAAATCTGATAAAGTTTCAATTGAGCCGGCAAGAATACCGGACTCTCACGATGTATCTGGAGCCTACTGTGCAGAAACCTGCCAAAGTTTCAATTGAGCCGGCAAGAATACCGGACTCTCACTGGATTTCTCACACCCAGAGCGCAACGAGATTTGGTTGTTTCAATTGAGCCGGCAAGAATACCGGACTCTCACCCGCTCTCGCGGACATCATTAAGGCTCCGGAGAAATAAGCCGTTTCAATTGAGCCGGCAAGAATACCGGACTCTCACAAGATCCTCAAGGATCTTCTCGGCACCAAAGCTTAATTGTTTCAATTGAGCCGGCAAGAATACCGGACTCTCACTAGTCAAGTAAGGCAGGGAACGCTTGAACAAACCCGGTGTTTCAATTGAGCCGGCAAGAATACCGGACTCTCACCTGAGATCTCGTAGAATATCAGATGAAGAATTTGACAAGTTTCAATTGAGCCGGCAAGAATACCGGACTCTCACACCCAACCTGCCTCGTCTTCTCCAACTTTAATAGTATGTTTCAATTGAGCCGGCAAGAATACCGGACTCTCACAATAGAATAGAAAATAGAATAGAAAAATAGAATAGAAAAATAGAATAGGTTTCAATTGAGCCGGCAAGAATACCGGACTCTCACTTGCTCTCAGGCATCTCATCTAATCATTGCAGGCATTGTGTTTCAATTGAGCCGGCAAGAATACCGGACTCTCACAGGCAATATGCAACTACATGTTTTCAACTTTTACGGGTGTTTCAATTGAGCCGGCAAGAATACCGGACTCTCACTTAATAGTAATAAAGATTCGTTACAAAGACTACGTTGTTTCAATTGAGCCGGCAAGAATACCGGACTCTCACCTGTTATAATAATGATTCTTATCGCTATTGGCGTAGTTTCAATTGAGCCGGCAAGAATACCGGACTCTCACGACAAAGAGAGTGAAAATCTTTTTGATCAGGTTGCTAAGTTTCAATTGAGCCGGCAAGAATACCGGACTCTCACATTTCAACTCCCACCTGCTGACGAGCAGGATGAGGAGGTTTCAATTGAGCCGGCAAGAATACCGGACTCTCACTCAGAATAACTGTGATTATTAAATCTGCAAAAAAGGAAGTTTCAATTGAGCCGGCAAGAATACCGGACTCTCACTAAAACCATTACCAAGTGGCATAATCATGGCTTAGATAAGTTTCATATATGGATACCCCCGCAAATGCAAGCAAAAAGTTGAAAAATTTATGCGGACGAACGCCTTCATATATCCGAACTAATCTCTACATGATGATGAGACTGTTCCAAATGATG
>JAEEOK010000132.1 GCA_016284235.1 Succinivibrionaceae bacterium | reverse complement strand
CCAGACTTTAACCTATGAAGCATTCTACAATACTTACTATAATAAAGATAATGCTTAAAAAATGTACAAATGCTGAGTTTTCACAGAGGTGAAATAATTAAGAAATTTTACTGTCCAATGACGGTTTTATCAATTACTGTGCAGCATTGAAAGGATTTAGATCCAATGCACCACCCCATGGAGCCGACATCAGCTTCCCCGACCTTATCATAAGCGGCAGAAATCAGACCTGTTCCTCCCGCATTAAGCAGACGATACCCTTCTCCAGAGGAACCGGCTTAAACATACTGTCCTGATGTCCATAGCAAACTCACGAAAATATACCTGATTAAGTTTTTAAATCCAAAAAATTACAATGCATTAAATGCACTGCCGCGACATCTGCATATGTTAATTCAAACGAAAATCCAATCATGCGAATAGTTTCAAAAAAGAGGAACTACAGGAGCCTGTTCCTTTTTCTGAAAATAATACGGCAGAACCCTCATCACACGATAAAAAGGCAGCTTTCGACACCAGTCTGACTTCCGGATCAGGCAAATGAAGATTAAAGCACATTCCAAACAGATACAATTACTCTTACTTCAAATTTCCGATGTAATAACACGAAGATACCTGAAATCATTACCCTGACAAACAGCCCCCGAGGCGGCAGTTTTTTTGCCTGTTTTGCGATCAGTTTCACGACAAACAGGTGATCCGGCATACAACCCTGCTGTAAAAAAATCATATCGGATTTTCAGTCTTAAATGTTAATTATTCGTCTCCCCCTTTGACGCACCTAATGTTCTAAAAACGACTAACACAAATTGTTAATAAATATGTTAATAACTTTCAAAAACGTTCAAAAAATCCAGTAAATCCGTCCATCTGAACAAAAGTCAATAGCAAAAAAGAAATTAAAATTTTTCCTTTAAAATCAATATGTTATAAAAAGTCAAACAATTTATTTTGACAGCTTTGCGATCAGACAGATAATGAGGCGATAAATTGTGAATAACTTTTTTGTCAACACAAAAAATTAAACAAATTCTGTTGACAATTTAAAAAGAACCCCAAAAATCAGCAGGTACAGACATTCTGCGGTACAATCGCAAATCCTTCTCAAACATTCGGTCTGATACGGAGCCAAACATTAAATTTAACGCCTTTGAAAACACTTTTCTCTAGAAAAACACGGCTCAACTGCTCAAAGCGGAAACAGGTAAAACTTAACGCCCCAAAAAAACAAGAAAACGAAACGACACAAATGCCAGGCACTCTGAATCATTTAATTGATGCTTCTTGCTCTCTTTATTACCGACCATGCATCATTTACTTCCGCTGTTATCTGATGATACAAGGCCTGCATTTCCGCAGATTTTTCCGGCTCCAGATTCAATGCATGAACACGATCCGGATGATATCTTGAAATCATGCGCAGATATGCCTTTCTGACATTTTCATTGGTTTCATCAGGACTGATCCTAAGCACCTGATATGCTCTCTTTAGCACATCAGCATCAATATCAACTTTGCTTCTTCGCTCCGAGTACTCCTCTCCGGTGTCGAAATTATCATTTTTAAAGCTTGATGAAACCCACTCCCGCGAGAATGTATCGTAATACATGCTGTTTTCATTTCCAACATAAAGAAGAACAGTAAAAAAATCAGCATCATTGATTCTGAAGGCTTTCTTAAGATCTGAAAGTAAACTGTTCTCTCCTGCATTCACCTTTTCATCAAAAAACAGAACGGTTGCCAGAACGTAAAACATTGTATAGAGCTGACGTATCCCTGTGATAAGCCCTTCTGAAAGAGCGTCATTGCGACGTATATCCGAATCGGAATAGTTTCTGCCTTTCATCACCAGTGATTCCGCACGATCAGTCTGCACCCGCTGAAAATTTAACCGTATGAAAAAATCATCCAGAAACAATCTGCACATTTCATCACTCATTCCGCTTTTTGTTAAAAAATACCCGAGAAGCTCAAAGAAGGATGCAAATGAATCCATATCATTTCTTATCTCTGCACCGAGAACATCAACAGATGAAAAATATGCAGGCGGAAGATTGGGATTTACATTTGGCTGCGTACTGTCATCACGGCGGGACGGACCATAACCGGCATGATCATATGCAAAAGTATTGTGCTGTTCAGAAACCGGTGCAAAAATTTGTGAAAAAAAGATGTGAACCGCAATAACAATCAGAGCCAGTGCCACAATAAAGAATTGGGATGCCACAGGAATGTAACTGGATCCAAGAATTGTAAACACGTACATCATGGTAATGAACACTGAACCAAAAATTGCTAAATAATTAGTGCGGGAAAAAATCATTCGGACAAAAAGCGAATAAAACAAAAAACATGTACAGATAATCAACCAGTGAGGAAAACTTGCAGGGAGAGAACCGCTGCAGTGAGAAGGATCTGTATCGCATGAAATAGCCACAAAAGATGCTGCAGTAACAAATAAACCGCACAATACAAAAATAAAAATATCGAAATATCGATATCTATGACTTTCTTGATTTTCTATTTCATCTTCATCAGTATCATGCTGAGAAACCGCCTCTCGTTTGAAATCTGTTTCTGATAAATTGGAAGTACTTTTCCTGTTAAAATCACCGGTACCCATGCACATTCCTCCAATCCGGATATGTTCTGTTTTAATGGCACTGTCAGGGAATAGTGCTGATCTTAGAATCAACGCAGCATATTGTTAAGTTGTTCGTACCAAAATTTTACTTTTTAATTTCAAAATTATAAATACATTCTAAAAGGTAAAAGTTTTCAGCGGCATCTGCACTTTTGTTAAACAGAGCCGATGCAGAACAGACTCAAAGCCCCACGAAAAAAAAACGACGGTAAGCAGCATTCTTAAATTAATGTCTCTTTACAAAATCAAATCGAAAAGCTCCGGGGAGATTTATTCCAAACAGGCAGATCTCACCGACAAGGAATAATTATTTACAGGAATTCAGAATCAGCCTCGATGCTGTCCTGTCATTCTCTAACCGATACAGACCCGGGGTTTTATGTCCGTACAGTTACCTGCGCTACCCTAAAATGCAAATTTTATTGAAAGGAACACTCCAAGCCAGAATTCAACGGTCTGTCAGTGCCGTTCCGACAGGAATCTGCAAAGACCCGCATTTCTTTGCATAATGAAGAAGATGAAATCACATGACTCCTCCCGTTCTTTGTTTTTGTGTCGGCTGTTATTAAGGGAGTCCGTTTTTTCAATCACAGAACCGGCAACGCATGACTGTGTTAGAACAAGAGACGTTTTCTTCCCGGAAAGCGAATCAGCAATTAGGCTATGCACAGGCTGCCGGAACTGCATACAGAGGTTAAAGGGTTCTCGTATATGTACCGTAATCCTTAAAAAAATACAAAAACCGGTGTTTAGAACAACTTATAATCAGTCAGTGAGATAAATCTAAAATATTGTTGACATGCCATAACCAAATCAGTAATATAGCTCTCGTTGTTTGATTCCTCCTTAGTTCAGTCGGTTAGAACAACGGACTGTTAATCCGTGTGTCGCAGGTTCGAGTCCCGCAGGAGGAGCCAGCACTCCCATTACAGTTGTTCCTCCTTAGTTCAGTCGGTTAGAACAACGGACTGTTAATCCGTGTGTCGCAGGTTCGAGTCCCGCAGGAGGAGCCACTCTCTTGGTATTTTTCATAATAATCTTGTTATTTATAATCTTTTTTTGTTCTGTTCTACCTATTCTCTTTGTATTTAAGTTTTAAATCAACAGGTTAGGCTGAAAACTGCTGGATCTGATAATTAATCAGATGCAGGCATTCTGAAATTTATGACACAAAAAGACCGCATTAAAACAAAAAAAATCTCCTTATAAACATTTTTTTAAATCACATTCTCACTTCACATCAGCAGCGAAAATTCAACAATTCTCATAAAAGAGCATCATTTTTTTTAAACTTTTTCACAAAAAGCAAAATGTTCAAAATAAAAACGATGAATTTGTAGTAAAATGTATCTGAAAAATTGTGTCAGTTAATTTTGCCGTGCGCAAAGTAAACCTTAACAAAAGATCAGGATGAAAATATGACTTCTAAATTGGCTCCCAGAGTTTGGGCGGGGATTATATCCTTTGTTTTTCTTTTTGTAGCTTCAATACTGATGCTGATTGTAACTAACATTCAGCTCGACAAGAAAAATGACAGTGTGGTTAAGAACCTTGCCTATGAGTTTTCACAGCTTCAGACTCCAACCCAGGCTATCCTTAAATCCATCGCAACCAAGAACAACCTCAGTTATATAACAATGACAGACGGCGGACAGCTCGCACTGACAGAGGGTTCTGACGGTCAGGATATAATAGGCAGTCTTCTGCCTGCTTCAAGCAAAAGCACGTACATTATAGAGGGCACTAATTATCAGACAGCCTTCAACATCGATTCTTCATGCTACAGTACCTATGTGTACGGAATGTTCATACTTCTGTTTCTTACAATTTTTTCCAGCACATACATAGTCGGGTTCATCGGCAACAAGAGTCTCAAAACAGCAAGTGACGCAGTTCGCAACGCCATGGCGGAAAAGAAGTTTGATGACATAGACGATCCTGCCCTCAAAAAGGATATGCAGGATGTGTTCACCCAGATGACATCAGAGATTACAGATTTAAAGAAGGAGAACGATCATCTCAAGGTTCTGGTGGATCAGGATTCTCTTACAGGTATATCAAACCGCAAGAAATTCAGATACGATCTTTCAAGCATTCTGAGCAACACCGAAGATGTTTCAGTGTCTCTGCTTGCAATTGTGAGAGCAACCGAGCTGACCAGTATCAATCAGACAAGAGGTTTTGCCCGCGGTGACCAGTATCTTCAGGATGTTGCAAAGATCGTCTCTGAGGTAGTCAAGAAATTCTCCACAACAATCACTGTAGGATCAAAGAAAAAGCCTGAGGTTTACCGTCTTTCAGGAAGTGATTTTTCAATCATCGTTCCAAATGCCAACGATACCATTGCAACCCAGCTGGTAAAGGAACTGAAAACAGCATTTGATCAGTACACCATCGAAAGAGATATTGAAAGCACCGCCTATACCGGTGTAACTCTCATCAAACCTGGTCAGACCGAGGAGCTTGTACTTGCCAGAGCAGACAGAGCTCTTTCCGAAGCTCAGACAAGTTCGGTTAACAGCGGTTTCATCAAGAGCGACTCTGATGATGATTTCCTTCAGGGAGAATCCCACTGGGCAGGAATCATTCAGAATATCATCGATCACAGATCAATTGTCCTGCAGCAGCAGCCTATTATCAGTCTCAGCTTCAACGCACGCTGCTACAATGAAATATTCACACGCTTCGTTAACGAAGAGGGACAGTCCTATCCTACTGAAACAGTATTTGCCATGGCTCAGCGCCACGATATGCTGTCAAAGCTTGAGCAGACAGTCATTGAATCGATACTGCTCAGATACAATAAAAACAATCTCACAAATCAGAGATGGGGTATCAATCTTTCAATCAATGCTCTGCTTAACACAACATTTGTTATCTGGCTCGAACGTCAGATGCTTAAGCACAGCGACATCTGCAGCAATATAGTTTTTGAAATTTCAGAAAATATTCTTGAATGCAATGTGGCAGCATCTATAAGACTGTTTGATATGCTCAGAAGAGTTAATGTCAAATCCTGTATCTGCAAGTTCGGAAACGGTCTTGGTTCATTCCGTCTGTACCGTGAACTCAAACCTGACTACATCAAACTTGATACGTCTCTTGTAGATACTCTTGAAAGAGATCATACGTCTCAGATATTCGTAAGAACCATCGTTGAAGTATCGCACAGACTTGGATGCACAGTTATTGCTGAAGGTGTCGAGGAGTACTCCCAGAAGCAGCTGCTCGAGAGCATGTACATAGACGCCGTCCAGGGTTATCTGGTAGCTAAACCTGGTCCTCTCAATGACGGAGATGTAGGTACAGATCCTGTAAGTCTCAACAATGCACAGGGTGTTGGAAACGATAATTCTGATATGATGTTTTAATTTTTAGAATAAATCTAAAAAAAGCAGCCGTCACGGCTGCTTTTTTTTATTCGTTTTAATGTTTTCCGCACCTAGATGCATTTCTGCATCTTCCAGAATATCTGCACAAAAAAAATGCAACCTTTCTGAACAGCAGCATTAATTTGGTTCTTTACAAAATCCGGATGGAAACCGTGATAGCGCGTGTCCAGTTAGATCTATTCCCTCTTCATACTGAAGGTAAAAATGAGGATCCCATTTTAAAAATTGATTTTGAAATGATTAAAAAAACACAAAAGAAACCACATTATGAGTTACAACAGTATCTCCGCACCGTCCCAGTTAGATTGTTTTGTTCAAAAGAAATTACCGGACAACAAAATAATTTTCTGCAGAAAGTAGAAGGCAAAAAAAATCATCCCCGTTATATCCTTCACTCCCGTTTCTAAACTTTCCTAAAACGTGATGAAACAAAAGATTGTTGACTCTCGTTTCCTGGCAGTCCAAAAAAGAAGGCTCAGTATTATGATTTGTGAAAGTTCTAATCAGATGACGAAAAGTTGTACATGTGTAAAAAAGAGAACTTTATCTGCTCGTGGCGTAAACCACGTCCTTAAGGGCGTTAAGGCATAAAATTTAGGTATAATCCTTCTTGCTGACAGAGACAGACTTCGACTTTCTCAATGACTGCAGATAGACGTAGAGCCTGTAAAGTGAATCTCACCGGAGATCAGCAACAAGAACATCCGCTAGTAACAATATCTTGCTGCAGGAACCGGAAGAAATCCCCTGCCTTCAGGCAGTCAGATACTCTCTGCAACATATACGCCGCAGCATTAGGGATATTTCCTAACTTTACCGTCTTATATCGACAAGGAAATATTTCCTCTCCCGGCTCCCGTTCATTTCAGCATTTTTTCCCTATTTCAACTCTAGCGGCGGCAGATGCTTTCAAATCTGGTGAAATAGTCAGGGAAGGTCTTGCTGGTACACTTTGGATCATTGATAACAATATCAATGCCGAGAGCTGCCAGCGAAAAACACATGGCCATCCGGTGATCATTGTACGTATCAATAGAAGCAGACTTTAAAGGCTGCTTCATTTCAATTTTCAAAAAGTCTTTGCCTTCCTCAACCTCAGCCCCGAGTTTTCTGAGTTCTGTAGCCATAGCTGCAATGCGATCTGTTTCTTTTACACGCCAGTTATAAATATTACGAATCACCGTAGCTCCATCTGCAAACAGAGCAAGAACGGCTGCAGTCATAGCAGCATCCGGAATATGATTCATATCCATATCAATTCCCTTAAGCTTTCCCTTGCGTGTGCAGGTAACAGATGTCTCGGTCATGCTAACATCAGCACCCATAGCTTTAAGAACTTCTATGAATTTTAAATCTCCCTGTATGCTGTTGCATCCTAATCCAGTAACAGTGGCTGTTCCTCCGATCGCACCTGCAGCGAGAAAATACGAAGCACCGGATGCATCCCCCTCAACCAGAAAACGACCAGGTGAAACATAATGCTGTCCTCCCCGGATGAAGAAGGACTTGTAACTGTTATTAACAACCTCTACCCCGAAATCTTTCATAAGCTTCAGCGTAATATCAATATACGGACGTGATACTAGATCACCGGTTATTTCTATTGTTAAATCATGCATAAACAGCGGAGCTGCCATAAGAGCCGCAGTCAGAAACTGACTGGAAACGGTTCCATTAATATGCATGATATTCCCGTTTGGAGACTTTTTTGGAGACTTTCCTGTAATTTTAAGCGGCGGATATCCTTCATTCCCCAGATATTCAACCTCTGCTCCGGTTTCCCTCATTGCATCTATAAGATGAGCAATTGGACGCTCGTACATTCGCGGTTCTCCGGTGAGAATAAAGGTTCCCGATGAAAGACAAAGCACGGCAGCAAGCGGTCTCATTGCAGTGCCGGCATTTCCGAGAAAAATCTCTGTCATCCCTTCTGTTTTGAACGGTCCGGACAATCCGGTAACAGTACATTCCGTACGATCATCAGACAGAGAATAGCTGACTCCAAGTTTTTCCAGAGCTTCAAGCATGCGTCTGACATCATCACTGTCAAGCAGATTCGAAAGGACCGTAGTACCCTGTGCGACGGAAGCAAGAAGAAGTGCACGATTAGACAGGCTCTTGGATCCCGGAAGATTCACCGAACCGCTTATACTGCTGATTTTTTTTAAAGGAAGTGTATCCACGTAATCTCCTTAAATAATTTTTTCTTAAAGAAATTATAACTGATCAGTAAAATTTTCTACACTGAGAAGGAGCTTCAATACCTAAATTAACGGCACATTGCCGCTGTTGACTGCACAGCTGACGTAAAAAAAGTCTGGTTTCCTGTTTGTCACAGGAAGCACAGAAGCTTCTTATGTTTCTGAATCTTAGATACCGGCCGGTATTCACATTTTTTTTAATAACATCAATGCAGACATATGCCACTGTTGGTAAAATGAGAAAAATAAATAAGAATAAACGGAATAGATAAAAATGAACATATATAACTACAGTGTTCTCAACCGGGACGGCAGAACATACACAAGCATGAATGTATACAAGGATAAGGTGCTGCTTATCGTAAATACTGCAACCGGATGCGGCTTCACCGGACAGTATGAGGATCTGCAGAAACTGTATAACAAATACGTAAATAAAGGTTTTGAAATCCTGGATTTTCCGTGCAACCAGTTCGGACACCAGTCACCGGGCTCCAATGATGAAATCAATCAGTTCTGCACAATCAATTTCAGCACCACCTTTCCGCGATTCGCAAAAATTGATGTAAACGGAACCAATGCCATACCTCTTTTCAAGCATCTTGTTCAGGAAAAAGGATTCAGCGGTTTCAAATCAGGAACTGAAGCTGCAGCTCTTCTTCACTCGCACCTTTCTTCTCTGAATCCTGATTACGATAAAACCCCGGATATCAAGTGGAACTTTACAAAATTTCTTATAGGCAGGGACGGAAACGTTATAGCAAGGTTTGAGCCTGATGAACTAATGAAAAATGTGGCAGAAGCTATAGAAAAAGTTCTCTGAAACTTCTCGCAGAGAGTATACGAAAAAGTAGTTTCCCCAAAACTTCTAAAAATTTATCGTTCGATATCTCCCGCTTAAAGCAGAATGGATATTAAGGCACTAGGGCATGTATTTATAAAAAAACCGGAACCATGAAAGAAAAACTGTACTTTCTTGATCTTTCCTTCTGGAAAAGAACATTTTTAAAAAAATTTTTCCCTGATTACGAATGCATTTTTACCAGCAAAAAAAATTTTCTTTTTACTGTCAGAAGAAACACTGCAGAGGACGGTGTTCTCACCGCTGTAATCTGGTCTTCATATCTTAAAAACCCTAAGTTAATGAGATATTACAAATATCTCAAAAAAAACTCAAAAGTAAAAATAATTCTGATTGAAGATGCCTTCATCCGCTCTCTCGGTCTCGGCAGTGACTTTTTTTATCCGTACTCCATATCAAAGGATGAACTCGGAATTTACTACAATCCTTTAACCACCTCTACCCTTGAGGAACTCATAAAAGGAATAAAGAACCGGCCGGATTACAACGAACTGATTAAAAGAGCCAAAAAACTGAGAAACACAATCGTTGAAAAACATATCAGTAAATATTACAGATGTGACGAGCGGTTGTTTTTAAAAAATGTTTCTGATCTGAAATACCGTATCAGAACCAGTGAAACTCAGGGTAACTACTACGAAAGAATTATTTTTGTACCTTGCCAGGTGGATACTGATGCATCTGTTCTTTCCGGCGGACTCGGATATGACAGTCTCACCCTTATAAAAGAGCTGAGGAATAAATACCCCGAATCATGCATCATAGCAAAGGTTCACCCGGATGTAATGAAAGGGAACAGAAAAAACAACTCCACCATCAGTGACTACAAGAAATATGCAAACATGGTTTTCACTGATGAATTTACAAGTCTTGAATGCATCGAAGTCGCAGAGGAGATACATACCATCAGTTCATACACAGGGTTTGAAGCGCTGCTAAGAAATAAAAAGGTTGTATGCTACGGAATGCCTTTCTATGCAGGATACGGTCTTACGGAGGATATCGGCTATAAGAACGCAAATCCTGTTGCTGTAACGGCTCATGAAAGACGTTATAACAGAGAAATAACCTTGGACGACATTACAGCTGCAGCAATCCTGCTTTATCCTGTTTACTACAACTGGGATAAAAACGCCATATCCACACCTGAAGAGGTCACGGCAATTATGGCATCAGTCGATAAAACAAAACAGAGCAAGTTCTTTCTCATCAGACATAAAATATATCTTAACCTGTTTATAAAGCCGTACAAAAGATTTTTCAAAAAAGATGAAAAATACTAAACCGCACCGGCAGAATCAATTCGGAAATGCAGTCAGACATGTCCAGACTCTGCGTATTCATACACTGCGGTTTGGACTTTGTCCATCTGACCTAGTATCCGGTAATTTTAATTTAACATTACCTTCTACAGAAAAATGCATATAATTCTCTGCAGGTTAAGGGCACTCATCAGCATGCATGTACCATGAAAGGCCTGTTACAAAAAAAAAGACTTAAGCTGAACTTTTCTATAAGGCCGGCATAGGTTAGACTATACCACAGTATGCACCTGTGCAGGATGGTGACAAAATTTTTACTGTTGCTGAGTTTTCAATAGTTGAAAATATATTTTGCACGTTTGCTTCGGCTCTATGAAACAAACGGCATCCAACAAACTGAGTTAGATTTTTTACAATTCATACAGTCTTCAATATATGATAAAAAAATTTTTTATAAACATTTTTCTTTTTTTTGACAAGCACGGATACATTACATTTCTTCTCTGGACTCTTATTACTCTGTTTCCGGTAAACTTGATGATAAGTTCGGCTTTTTTTGCCTGCTATCCGGATCATTCAAGTTATTTTTATGTCAGCGATTTCAGCTCGGTACTGAATGAAAGTACAGAAAAATTTATAATCGAAGAAGCTGAGAAACTCGAAAATCTTACCAAAGCCCAGGTTGTTGTAGCGACAGTTCCCGAAACGAACGGTCTCTCTATTGAATCCTATTCACTTAATCTTGCCAATCAGTGGGGAATAGGCGATAAAGAAAAAAATAACGGTATTCTAATTCTCTTTAAAACAGATAAAGATGATAAAAAAGTCAGAATAGAGGTAGGCAGAGGACTTGAAGGAGACATAACAGATGCCAGGGCCGGAAGGATTCTGGATGATTATGTAGTTATAGCCAAAAATGAAGGCAAGTGGAATATGGCTGCATGGAATGCCTTTGTAGCGGTTGAAAAAGCTCTTTATGAGATATACAGTCTTGATGAACCGGCATCGCTTGTATTCATGAAAGGGGAGCCTGCTTCCAGCACTGAATCAACCATGGCTGACGTTCCGTTTAAAATGACTGAAAATCCAGAATATGCACCCGGCTTCTTTGAGCATTCTATAACAATTTTTATAAGTTTCTTTTTAACTTCTATTTCCTATATTATTATCTTTGTAGGAATACTAACAACAATCATAGAGGAAATAGCACACGATATTTATGTTAATTCTGCAATATACAAAATTGTGGGCCACTCCGGCGGTTCATCATACAGCGGCGGCAGAAGCAGCAGCAGTCGCAGCCATAGCAGCCGCAGCAGCAGTTCCGGCAGAAGCAGTCGTCGCGGAGGCGGAGGAGGGTTTGGAGGTGGCGGAGCTTCCAGATAAGCCGTTTAATTATACATTTACGGGATCTAAGTAAATTCAAGCTGGAACGACGTTGACCTTGGCTCGAAGTGTTTCTCTCCGGCTTGAATTGAATTTCAGGAGGTAAATCAGTTTTAAAATAAACAGTCAAATCATCAAGTAAAGACATTGACTAATCAGCGGACATTTCTCCAAGGATGTCACAGTCATAAAAAACTTGTTTGTTTTTATATTTCTGATTAAACTTTCTATATACTTCAAATACTTCTTCAGTATATGACAGAACATTTGATGCATTCATTTGTTCAATCGATGAGATATCAATGTCCAGATAAACTAAAGCTTTTTTGAAATTTTCAAAAAATTCATCATTTGTATTATCAATTCTTCCACCGTTATTAATCATGTCCCAGACAATATGTTCAAAACCGCTATAAACACAATAAACAATCTGATCCTTTGTGTAATTTTCAAGTTTCATGATAATTCTCCTAAAATTATGATTTGACAGCAGAATTATAATCGAGCACAAAAATGAGTCTGATAAAAATTTTTATTAACATAAAACTGTTCCCGCTCTGATATTAAAACTCTGATCCTGCATACTTCCGCCATATAGACATCAGAATCACTGACATACACCAAAAGTTTCGAATTCTGATCATTTATGGATCTTCATGTTGACATCATCCCTGCCGACCTTCAAACACTTATTAAGTATTTTTCTTTTCAGTCCTTTTCAATCAGAACTTTTTCAATAGCAGTGCATAACAACCTGACCTGCTCCTCATTTATAATATATGGAAGCATCAGGTAAATAAGTCTTCCAAACGGTCTTATCCAGACACCTGATTTGACAAACGATTTCTGAAGTGCAGCCATGTCAACGGGAGTTTTAAGCTCCACCACACCTATGGAACCGAGAACTCTTGTTTCCTTCACCCAGTTATATGTAGACAGAGGAAGAAGATATTTTTTAAGCCAGGATTCAATTGTTCTGACACTGGATTTCCAATCGAATGAAAGAAGAAGATCCACGGATGCACACGCTACTCTAGTAGCCAGCGGATTTCCCATGAATGTAGGACCGTGCATAAGTACTCCAGCCTTTCCTGTACAGATGCCTTCCATAACTTTCCTGTTGCATAAAACAGCAGAAAGAGTCATATAACCGCCGGTAAGGGCTTTACCAACAGTCATAATATCAGGCTCTACTCCTGCCCAGTTGCACGCAAACATTTTTCCGGTGCGTCCGAAACCGGTAGCTATCTCGTCAGCAATAAACAGAACGTTGAAATAGTCACAATAGGCTCTGACCCTGCGTAAAAATTCAGGATGGTAAAAATACATTCCTCCAGCGCCCTGCACCACAGGCTCGAGGATAACGCCTGCTATCTCCTCATGATGCTCTTTAAGAACAGAATACAGTTCATCACAGCATGCCGGATCCCAGGGATCGTAAAATCTGCAGGAAGGACGGCTGATGAAATAATTCTGAGTAAGAAAATCACTGTAGATTGAATGCATAGATCCGACAGGATCTGTAACACTCATTGCACCGAATGTATCTCCGTGATATCCGCCCCGCAGAGCTAGAAATCTTTTCTTGGTTGATATCCTGCCGCTAAAATACTGAAGTGCCATTTTCAGAGAAACTTCAACAGCAACAGATCCGGAATCAGCAAAAAAAACATACTGCAGGGACTCCGGTGTTATATCGATCAGACGCTTCGCCAGTCCTGTCGCGTTTTCATGACGTATACCGCCAAACATAACATGAGACATTTTTTCGATCTGCTGTGAAACAGCCTCATTAAGTTTTGCCACATTGTAGCCATGAATGCAGGCCCACCATGATGACATGCCGTCAACAAGCCTGGTGCCGTCAGCAAGTTCAAGACAGCATCCTTCGGCTCTGACAATTTCATATGTTGGAAGAGGATTGGTCAGTGATGTATAGGGATGCCAGACATGCTCTAAATCAAATTTTTCCTGATCTGAATTGTTGTAATCAAAGGTCTGAATATTCATAAAGTACAAGAAATCTCCAAGAAAAAACAAAAGGCTAAACTGTCAAAAGACATCTGATGCAGCCAGCAATTATCTTCAAAAATCAGTATTTAATTTATGCGCTTATTCTGCCTGCAGCGAATTTCTGCAAAAAACATTATCGTATCAGGAAATAAATCAAAGCTGCAATGGAGAGAATGATTAGAGAATATGTCACCGAAAGAAGACATTTAATTCTTCTTGATCTGAGTTCCTTCTCAAGCTGCTCGCTCATATACTTGAGCCTCTGATACTCTTCCTCTTCCGGAATGACTTCAAGATCCTTCAGAACAAGACTGATCTTGTCCCCGAGAGGCATTGATATATCCGGAATTTTATCAAAAACCGGTTCAAAACTTCCTACTATCGTTCTCAGTTCAGGCGGAAAATCATTCATAACTGCCGATGCACAAGTCATATCAGTTTCTGTCTTTTCACCGTAAACAGAAAGTATAACGTCAGTAATACCGGCTGCTGTAACCGGCAGAGATAAAATATCACCACCGGCAAAAACCTTCATTATTTCAGTAATCTTATTGGAAGATTCACTGAAAAAAACCATGATTCTGCATGATTCACCGGATGAACCGAAGGTAAAAAGACGATCGTATCCCAAAGTATTGTTGCCGTAGGAAATCCCCGTATCTGTAAAACCAAGTTTTTCTGAAAGGACCCTGCCTGCACCGTTCATTCCGGAGCAAAAGACCTTTAGATAAATCAGAACAATCATAAGATCATCACGATCTGCAGCCTTTCTTTCTCCTGAAATAACAGGTGATTTATACTCAAAAGATACGCCTGACTCTGAACTTTTATTTGCTTCATCTCTTCGGAAGATGCCTACAGCTGTATCGGAATTATCTTCATTCATATGCATAATTCCGTAGTTAATATTCGGAGACGGAGAATCAGTTCTGCCTGCGGCTCCGGAATCAGAAACAAAATAATAATGCATAAAAACTCCTGGAAGATAGAAAATTATCAGAACAACTGTTTAAAACAGAAACAACACAAAGTAATTTCAAGGCAGTCATCCGGGCAATACCTGATTACGCAGATGGCGTCTTTATCAGGACAACACTTATTTCATAAAAATTTCATGACATACATAATTTTACGTAAACGAAAATTATTGGCAAGACAGAAAAATAATGCGCGTGATTATGCATCAGTAGAACAAATGAGGATCTGCTTAAGTCTTTAACAGTGCGGTAATTATCCGGCCCAAATTCCCTGACAGCAGGAAAACAACGTATTTTCTCACCTTGTACAAAGCTTAATTGTAACAAAGGAGTATCATGGATCCGGTTCAGCCCATACATACTCTGTTTCAAGATACAAAGTGACGACAAAATTGTAGTTTTCATAAAAATATCGTGGAAAAAATTACCTGCATTTGAGTTTTATGCCATAATAAATATGGTGCGTCTCCCAATATCACTGTATGTTTTCATGTTTTAGCTGCAGATAAAGAAATATGTTGTTTTCAAAAGCAGGAAGTGACCTGCTCTTTTACTGTCAGTATCGAAGTACAGCAACCAGGGCTAAAAAATACAGAAAAATTAACAGGATCCGTCAGACAACATAAGAATGGTAATTAACATTTCTTTCAGAAAGAAGGTGCATTATGCATGAAGTTCCAAAGCATTCAAGATGTCCAAGCTGTGCCGGCAATATGGAGTTCGATATCAGCGCCGGAAAATTAAGATGTATGTCATGCAATGTGACGTTCACAGTACCGGAATACGAAAAAATTCTAAGAGAAAAAGAGAGTCACTCCGAAACTGCTCTTAATCAGTTTATCAGCGGAGCTTCAGCTGACAGAGATGAAAACGGGCAGATAGAAAAGGACGTAACGGCCCGCAGCTACACATGTACGTCCTGCGGAGGAGAAATGTCACCTGGCGCACTCGGAGCTACAGATCACTGTCCGTTCTGCGGCAATGCAATTGTATTTATTGATAAGTACAAAGATCAGAGAATGCCTGACTTCATTATTCCATTCAAAAAAGACAGAAATTATTTCTATAAAAAATTCAATGAACTGATGGATGACAGGCTCTTTCTTCCGGACAAATTTCGTGAACAGGCAACCTTTGAAAACATCAAAGCTGTATATGTTCCTTTCTGGCTTTTTAAGGTAAAGGTTGAAGGCACGGTTCAGTTTTCCGTTGAAATGCAAAAAAAATTAATTTCAAACCGCACAAGAATAAAGCATACGGTATATAACGGGAAAAGTGAAGGTGCGGTGACACTCCAGAACGTCCCGCAGGATGCCACCAGCGAAATAGCAGACGATATCACCCAGGCTCTTGAGCCGTATGACACCCGCGAAGTCACTGATTTCAGCTTCGGATATCTGTCCGGACTTGACGCCAGCATATATGATCTAGACGATCAATCCTGTTTCAGATATGTAAAAATAAGATCCGTGGATACATTTGAAAAATTCATAGCCAATGCGGATAAATTCGATTATTACAGTATTTCATCAGCGGATGTAACCTGCACTCCAAAATACATTAACTATGCCCTGTTCCCTATCTGGATGACCGAAGTAAATTTCAACGGTCAGTCATACCGATATGCAATGAACGGTCAGACAGGCAAGGGAATTGAAGAATTTCCCGTTTCACAGTTTAAAAAGCATTCAAGCATCTGGGCCTCCTGTTTTTTCCTGTCAAGTCTATACTTCTACATTGTAATAGGATTGCTTAATCTAGCCACAGGGACCAATAAAACTCCTATCTGGATTTATATTTTACTTTCGTTTCTGACATACATGATAGTAACCAGGTGCGTAATAAAATGGACCTGCAAATCAAACTGCAGTGCTATAATTTATGATGCAGTACTTATTGTTGCTTCATTTTTTATCATGCACTTAGATATAAAAACGGATTTTTTATTTAATTTTCAGCTTGAAAATATCAAATACTATTTTAACTTTGCCGCTATTCTAGCTTTTCATCTTTTAGCCGGTTTTTCTTCCAACAGATATGTAGGCAAACAAAATCTGAAAAATTTAATTCACAATGAACATAATGCAGATTCGTACCGCAGTGAGAAAGACTGCTGGATTAACAATATATATTTCGAAAAGGCTTTCGAAACCAAAAACTCCAGATACACGCCTCTGATCAGAAATGCCAAAACAGTGAAGCCTGAAAATAAAACCAATATGAACCGGACAATTTTAGATTATTATAACTAATGAAAAAAATAGCTAAGCAGGTTAAAGTTGTTTATGCAAATTCATGACTGCTGACAGTGAGTCTGCGTCACATACACGCAAACCATGATTCTGCATCCGAAAAGCTTACCGATAAGAGATGAGAAACAGCCAGGAACTTTTCTTTTAAAGGAGCCTTTTATATTTTTAAGCACTCTATGCTCAACTGTTCCGCTCATGAAACCTTGAGCCTGTGCATAATCATGAATTTCAAAAATGAAGAATGAAAAAAGAGAATCAGACGGTATGCACCAGAAAAACTCAAAAGAGCAGGATGTATTCTCTCATTAAGCTTATTGTGAGGATTTCAGTCATAACGTTCTTAACATCCGAAAGCAAGCCTCAAACATTCTCTTATAGTTAGGTCAGATCTTCAGTTTTTGGGTACACTTGAAGGAGAATTGATCACTTGATAGCTTGATCTGCTTTGGCCTGTTCAACAGCTCTCTGTGCATCCTTACGGGCTACTTCCAGGTAGTATTGGGCATCATCAGTAATGTCAACAAAATCCATTTTGTTTGTAACCATTCCTATTTTTATAAGACTCTGATCTACGTTGCTTCGAATCTGTGTCTGAAATTTTTTAATATCACTAAAAATTTCTTCAGCGGAAAAGGAAGCAATGGTGAATAGCAACTGTTCGCAAATGATTTTATTTATAGTTTCACTGATTTCGTTTGCGCTTTTGCCTAACATGGAGTTTACAGCATTTTTTAAATAATTATCATCATTACTGAATTCTACACCGAAGGCTACAGACATTGTGATATGTACATTGTTGCGTGTAGGAGCTTCATTCAGATAAACAGGAAAACAGAACGTCGACAAAGTTATGTACGAACAGTCATGGATTAAAGGTATTACAGGAGTGCTTCCTTGAGTGATATATTTTACTATCCTGCTGCGATTATTTCTCCTAAAAACTACCATAATGGTGCCGTATGGACATTTCCGCAATATGAAAAAGCGGAAGACCATCCATACAGCAATGCAGACAAACGGCAGGCAAGCGAATCCTGCTACTAAGGCTAATGAAAGATAACGATCCATGATTTTTCCTTCTTTGATAACAGCTATCCGAGAAACCAGCTATTCAGCAAGCAGGGTAATTTGGCTCAAGAAGTGAATAACCGGCTGTAAGCATCAAGAGCAGCAGCTCATAATTACTCGTGCTACAGATGTCACTAATGAAAAGGCTCTGTTCAACAAAAGTGTTGATGCCACTGAAAACCTTTACATTTTATATCGTATTTATATTTTTTTAATTAAAAAATTAAATTTTAGTCCAAATAACTTAGCAATATACTGCGTTGATTCTAAGATCAAAACTATTCCCGAATAAAGCAGTTGAATAAAAAGAGGAGTTAAGATCAAATAAAATGGTTCTCTACAGAATACCACTAGGCTCATCCGAAAGAGAGGTACACAGCCGTAATGAGCAATGAGGATTATGCAAAAGAGGTTGAGAAGTTTAAATGAATGATGAATAAACAGTGGCATTTTGATGCATGACTTATCTACTGATTAAGCATTAGATAACAATTGAATTATTTGCTGATACCAGTTAAATTACTTACGGATTTACCGTACTGACAATTGTTCACGGGAAGTTCCGTTCTGTATCACGGATAAAAATTCGGTGCCGTGATAAAATATCAGCCGATGGTGTTGAGTTCGGGGATGATAAAGTCATGGGAAATATTCTGAATCCAGACAAGGAGAACAGCTTTATAAGACTTGCAAATCGAAAAGACAAGTATTTGTTTGTTGATAAATCTGATTTTATTGAAATAACCAATAAAAGATTAAATGAAGACGATCGTTTTATGGCTGTAACCCGTCCCCGCAGATTCGGCAAAACCGTAACGGCTCATATGCTTTTAGCCTACTATTCCAAAGAATATGCAGGACAAGGTGTTTTTGACAAACTCAAAATTTCAGATAAAGGAAGTTACGCAGAGTACCTTAATAAATACAATGTCATTTACATTGATATGAACTCAATAAAAGATAGGTATATATCATATAAATCTGACAACTCGCTATATATTGATGGTATAGATGATATTGTAGATTTTCTGCAATACATGGTTATTCGTGATCTTAAGGAGAACAAAGAATACGCAGAACAAATCAGCAGTGATCCTTTGATTGGAAAGAAATCTTTATCTTCAGCTCTGGGTGTTATATGCAAACGTACTGGAGAGACGTTTATTTTTATTATGGATGAATGGGATCTGATATACAGAGAGTATCGTAATGAAGATGTATTGCAGGTAAAATTCATAGAATTTCTGCGAGGATTATTTAAATCTGATGGAGGTAAGGCATGCTTTGCTCTCGCTTATCTCACCGGTATTCTGCCAATCAAAAAATACAACTCTCAGTCTGCTCTCAATGGCTTTGATGAATATAACATGCTTGCCCCTGGTGATTATGCTCCTTACTTTGGTTTTACTGAAGATGAAGTTGTAGACATCGTAAAATCACCTAACTGCAGGGTGTCACATCATGATTTAAAGGAATGGTACGAGGGTTACAAAATAAAGGGGGTTGATATTTACAATCCTAACTCAGTGTGCAAAGCTGTCAGTCGAAATGAATGTATAAGTTACTGGAGCGGAACATCGTCAAATGAAGAATTCGTATCCCTGATTAACATGAATTTTGCCGGAATCAAGGACGATATCATCCACCTTGTTGAGGGCAGTACCATTCAGTTCAGTTGTACAACTTTTCAAAATGATATGGTATCAATTGAAAACAAGGATGATATATTCTCATTGCTGGTATGTCTAGGCTATCTTGGGTGTGCTGATGACGGAGGAGACTATCGTCTGGCCTATGTGCCTAACAAAGAAATAAAAACAGCTCTTTCTTCACTTGTAAAGGCTCAGCCATGGTTTAATTCCATGCCTATAATTAAGCGTTCAGAATCACTTTTTGAGGCCATAACATCTCTTGACGGAAATAAGACTGCAGAAATAATCACCGAAATACACAATTCACCTAATGTATCCCTGCTTACCTATAACCGTGAGGAATCTATGGTATTCTGCCTTATATCCGGTCTCATGTGGCGTACCGAGCGTGAGTACGAATGCTTCCGTGAACTGCAGTCCGGTAAAGGAAGTGCGGATCTGATTTATGCCCCGAAGAGAAACTTGAATCTACCAATCCTGCTTATAGAATTCAAATATGGTCTGAACGCCGGGGATGCCATGGAGCAAATTAAGGAAAAGGAGTATTTCAGTCGGTACCGTGATGGTGATTATCCTAACGATGTGTTGCTTATAGGCATTAACTATGATCCTAAAACAAAGTCTCACCAGTGCCTGATTGAAAAGCTGGATAAATAATTCCACAAACAAAACTATTCTCCCATAAAAGATCTCTAAACCGAGGTCCTTTTTTATTTTCAGGAGTTTCAAAATGAACGACGGCACCATCAGACTTTCTGCCGACACGTCTGCTCCGCAAATACAGCTCATCCATCCTCTTACTTGAAAAAACCTGATTAAATACTCCATTCCTGCAAGGTTTAAACAGGTAATGAATAGATAGGATCTTTACAAAATCAAATTGGAAATATTTAGGATGCTTTATTCAAAATATGAAGAACTCAGCGAGTTGGAATAATTATTCGCAATTGTTCAGAAATAGCCTCGTTGCTGTCATGTCATTCTCAGGCATATTGATCTCAGGAATTTGTGTTCGTACAGTTACCTGTGTTACCTCTGAAACGCAATTTTTACTGGCCGAAACACTCCGTGACAAAGTTCAGTGGTCCAGTCAGCGTATTTCCAGATGGAATTTGTAAATTACCTAAATACTTTATGAAATGAATTTTGTTTCTGCGGTATCAACCCATTATTGAACAGAGCCTTCTCAATTAAAGGCTACTTTTTGTTTCGTAGCGCCTTTTGTAGTAGTCAGCAGTTCTATAAAAAATAACATCAAGAACATGATTAATCAAAGCAGGATTGGATGCTATCAGACTCAATTCTTCAGAAAGAACAAGGGTACCATCGCTTTCAAGCCTGAAAAATCCGGAATTTACGGAAAGAACCCTGACAGGCATGGAATAGATTTTTTTTAGATGATAGCTGTCAGGAAGTTTTTTGAACTTATCAAGATTCATATCAGGCTCAAGATCCTGCCAGTTTCCCGCCTGGGAAAAAAATTTTTTCCATGAATCAAGAAGATTTTCCTTCGTAGCTTTCAATCTGAGAGCAGCATGGGACTGAGCAATATTCGTATAATTCGCTTGTTCTCTGCAGGAGACATCATTCACAGACAGAACCGGATCATCAAGACCTTCCTCACATAAAGATTCTTCTGTTTCTGTAAAAATTTTTTCATTCTGCAGGGGTGATGCATCACTGCAGATATTTCCTTCATCACCGGTATCGATAAAGGCCTGCAGAACCGGCATTTTGTATACTTTTGTCATGCTTGTGGTTTCAAGAGTACGAATAAATTCTCTTCCCAATGTGCTGCAAAGCTTCAGTTCATTTTCATCAAGTTCATTCATCCGCTCTAGAAATGCCAGATAGTTTTTGAAAATGTTATGCTTTGAATGCTCCATAATCAGACGGTAAATACTGTCTTCCATATGGATAAACAGATCATGACGCATCGGTCTTCTGCCGAGAATTTCCCTGATCCTGTGATATTCCATCTCGATTCTAGCTTCTATTTTCTGCCGCTTCATTTCCATTCTAGCAAAAAGATCAATCAGCCTGACATCAAGATCAATATTACAACTCTCCGGCAGATGAACAGATGTGTTCAGAGCAGTCATGCCCTGCCCGATGCCTGCCTCCTGTGAATCAATGCCACTGATGCAGCTTCCAAACAGTCTGCTTATCCGATCCGCATTTCTGTAGTTACCAATAAAATCAAGAACAGTAAGTTTTTGCTTTCCTTTGTGCCGCCGCAGACCGCGTCCCAGCTGCTGAAGAAATATTACAGGAGATTCAGTCGGACGCAGAAACATAACAAGATCAACAGAGGGTATATCTACACCCTCGTTGAACATATCGACAGAGAAAATAACATCAATTTTCCCATCCTTAAGTCTCTGAACAGCTGTATCCCTGTCAACGGAATATTTGCCTGCAGTACCGCTGTATACAGCGACAGCTGAAATTTTTCTTTCACTAAAAAATTCAGACATTTCCTCAGCATGTTCTCTTGAGCAGCAAAAGCCAAGGGCTCCGCAGGACCGATATTTGAGATAATGCCTGATAATCAGCTCCTGTCGCTTCAGATTTCCCCTGTATATTTTCGTCAGGTCAGACTGATTGTACCTGCCGTTGATTATTCTGATTCCAGAATAATCAGTATATTCATCAAAGATACCGTGGTAGAAAAAAGGTACAAGATAACCCTTGTTGATAGCTTCGGACAGATTGATTTCATACGGAACATTGTAATCAAAAAGTTCAAAAACACTTTTTTGATCCAAGCGTTCAGGAGTGGCAGTAAGTCCGAGCATGAACTCAGGATGAAAATAATTCATAATCCTTCTGTACTGCGATGCTACTCCGTGATGGATTTCATCCATGACAATGTAGTCAAAGTAATCAGGAGCAAAGTATGTGCTGCTCAGGTATCTGCCTGAGCCAAGAGTTGAAACGGAGCCGAGAGTAACCTCTCTATCAGAAATTTTTTCAGCGGCATTAAAATATCCTATGCTCCTGGTTCTCCGTATTGAAGCAAAAGTTTTCCTTGCCTGTTCAAGAATCTCCTGTCTGTGCGCCACAAAAAGAATTTTTTTATATGCAAGGGAATCAAATGCGGCTAAAGCAGTTTTGCCTACCCCGGTCGCAGCAACCACCAGACACTTAACAATCCCGTCCAGCCTGGCATTGTTAAGAGCATACAATGCTTCTATCTGAGCCCCAACCGGCTTGTAAAAAGGAAGCAGTTCAGCGGCTGGAATCGAACTGTTAACAGCAGACTCCTTCGCTCCTGCATTTTCGTAACCGGATTGAAAAAAATCTGTTCCTGAAAAACCCCCTTCACCGGAAACCTGCGAATTATCATAAATGCCGGCATTTCCCAAGGCTTCCGGACGGCGCCAGGATTTTGAGTACTGCTTAAGTCTGTGCTCATCGGCAATTACGGAATGGTTGTTAAACAGTTCCTCAAAAACGGAATAAAATTTCCTGAAGCCTGCTTCATCTGTCAGGTTTGTGAACCGGTAGTTCCACTCGATACCTGATGTAAGCGCACTTTTTGAAATGTTGGAGGAGCCGATAAATATTTCATGCAGATCCCCGGCATAATGAAAAATATATGATTTGGGATGAAATGATCGATCCTGATCAGCATAAATTCGGCTCTCCATAAAAATAAGTTGGAAATAATCATTAATCTTATTTCGAATTATCAATAATCTTTAGAAAGAAATATTCATCGAGAGAGGATGCGGACACTCTCCGGGGAAACATATCCA
>JAEEOK010000131.1 GCA_016284235.1 Succinivibrionaceae bacterium | reverse complement strand
ATACGAATGGAATAGTATTCGATGAACTGGAAAAACTTGGGATAAGCAAACCAGTACCTAAACCAATGCCAAAAAGACGTGGCAGACCACCAAAGACTGCCCTTTAGTTATGGGCATTATCTACAATCTAGAATTGTTTAAATTTTATTCAATCATAGAGAATAATGTGGGTATAGTCCTAAAATTTGTGAATCTTTTAATGGACCATGCCTCTAAGAAACTGGGGGGGGGTAATATACAGTGAATTTCAGATAATGTATGAAGGCCGATTACCAGACTGATTTCCGGTATAAACAAAAGACATAAGCTGAAACTTCCGTCTAGGGATTATTTTGTTTTTTAATAAAAATAGTTAAATTTAAATAGAAATAATTGACTGTTTTATTTATAAAACATAAATCTTGACTTATAAAAACAAACAGGTAATATTAATAATATAAAAGCGGTAACCGGAAGGTCACTGCTTAAAAAAAATTCTCAGGATGTTTTTCTATTTACAGAAAGTTTTTCACATACTCTCCCAATATAACTTAATGTATGCGTGTCTGATTTAGGGGAAGATAAATGGTAGGCATGTTCATATTGATTTCAGGTGCTATTATGCATGTGGCAAGTCTGATCTTCAGTATCATATACGGAAGTATTAATATTTGGGTATCTGCTCTTTTGGCTTACCGTGCCGGAAGAAAGCCCGGCCGTTTTTTTATTCCGTATTTATTATTGAACGCCGTCTGTTCCTTTTTTTTATTTCTGCTCCTGTCGATTCCGCTGCGTGCACTGGCCTTGAAGATGCTGAGCGGAGCTCCTCATGATCCTCATAGCGGCGTGCCTTTGGATTTGTCCGTGCCGTTTATCATTGTGAATGTTATTGGACTGCTTGCGTTTTTTATATCATATGCCGTGTCACGAAGAAATCATAATACACCGTCCCTTATAAGCCGATAATTGTAAATATTGGCTGATTTCTAAACAAAATCATCAATAGTCATATATCATAAATATTGCTGATTATATGTATATATGATAGTTTATATACATTTAATGATTATGACATTTATGCACTTTTCTAGAATAGAGCCAAAAATTTTATCCGGCAGAGCCGAAAACCTGTCCTTTACGCTTCAGAATATGAGTCTTGAACTGCTGCCAATTTTCAATGAACCTAGAGAAAAGTCTACAACAACAGTTTAATTAAAATCCCCTGCCTTCAGGCAGGGGATGATGTCAACAAATCAGAATAAAAATCAGATCGCAGCCAGGGCCTGCTCAAGATCAGCTATCAAATCATCAGGATCCTCAATGCCGATGGTAAGACGTATAAGTTCAGGACCGATGCCTGCAGCCTTCAGCTGCTCCTCATTCAACTGACGGTGTGTTGTGCTTGCAGGATGGCACGCGCACGAGCGACTGTCGCCGATATTTGTTACGCGCTTGAAAATCTTAAGTGCATCATAGAATTTGACACCGTCTTCAATACCACCCTTGAGACCGAAGGTCAGCATGCCGCTTTGTGATCCGCCGGTATACTTCTTTGCCAGTTTGTAATATTTGTTATCCTCAAATTTTGCACAGTTGACCCAGGCAACCTTAGGATGGTTCCTTAGAAAATCAGCAATTGCAAATGTATTTGAAATATGCTGCTTCATTCTCAGACTCAGAGTCTCCAGTCCCACAAGAATAAGAAAACAGCTCAGCGGCGGAAGAATGGCACCGGTATTGCGCATGGCAACAGTTCTGATTCTTGCAATATATGCACCCTTGCCGAAAGATTCAGTATATACAACTCCATGATATGATTTTTCCGGTCTGGTCAGCTGACTGAATTTGTCACCGTAGGCATTCCAGTCGAAATTACCACTGTCAACAACTACTCCGCCCATGGTGTTTCCATGACCGCCGCAGAATTTTGTAAGTGAATGAACAACAATATCAGCTCCAAAGGATATAGGCTTGCATACTGCAGGTGATGCCACAGTATTATCAACAACAAGCGGAACTCCGTGCTTATGAGCAACAGCAGCCAGTGCCTCTATATCAACGATATTTCCCGCAGGATTTCCAATAGTTTCACAGTAGACTGCTCGCGTATTTTCATCAATAAGCTTTTCTATATCCTCGGGAGAATCTGAGGCAGCAAGCCTGCCCTCAATGCCCATATCAGGAAGCATGCATGAAATCAGAGTAAAGGTGCCGCCGTAAAGCTGCGGTACGGAAACAATATTCTGTCCGGCTTTGGCCAGATTAATAAGCGAATAAAGTATGGCCGCCTGACCTGATGAGGTTGCAATAGCTGCTACTCCGCCCTCAAGCATTGCCATTCTCTTTTCCAGAATATCAGCAGTAGGATTCATAAGTCTGGTATAGATGTTACCGGGCTTTACAAGATTAAAAAGATCCGCCGCATACTGGGCATTATCAAATTCATACGCTACAGTCTGATAAATAGGAGGAACAACAGCATGTGTAGATTTTTCAGCTGTTTCATAGCCGCCGTGTATTTCTATTGTTTTATCTTTCATGAATAAGATCCGCAAAAAAAACATCAAAAAAAAATGACCGGCATCTGCCGGCAAATTAATAAAGCCGTAGACGCCGCCAAAATCAGAAAGCAGGCTGAAAACGGGGCACAGAAAAAAATATCTCAATCCGTTGCATACAGCCTCAAATATCCATCATTATCGTATCAGACAGAGTTTAATTCAAGTCGAAGGAATAAAACCGGAATAGCAGTTAACGGCTCCAGTTCCTTATTTCCGATGACACTATTATACTCTTAACAAAAATGACCAAAGCCTCCAGCGTCTCATACGGAGCAAGAGGCGAAAAGAGTGTTTCGGTATGGACATCAGGATATGTCGCACTGATGTAATTCAGCACCGTTTTTGTTCTGCCTGCAGGCGGATTATTCATGTGACTGTACAGGATTTTATGCAGCTGCAGGATGCTGTTTCTGGTGATAAAAACAGCATCAAAACTCTCATGGATAATTCCCAAAACATCTCTGTAGCCCGCATTTTCTGCTCATACCGGTTTTATGTGTCGTTTTTTCCTTAACAAGCTGTCCGATATGGCTACTGGCGGTTCTTCTATAGAATTTGTTGACGTTTCAGTACTCTGAATTTTCGCTGTTTCAGCCAACTTTTTCAGTTCTTGAGGTCATTGTTTAAGACGCATTTCCTGCTTTCCAGTCTCACGATATACAAGCTGAAATTATTCCAAGAATTCAGAATCCCGCTTTTGTCTTTGATCAATGAATAATTAAATTGTCACCTTCCTTTACCTCTCCACAATACAGTCTCCCTGCTTATGGCATAATTCTTCTTTTCCACTGTTTTGAAAGATTTCAATAGCCCAGGAAATTCTTAAGTTCTTCATTCTCAAGAAGATCAGTTTTAAACAATCCGAAACTCTCACCTGGAACGATTTTCAAATAGCGGTTCAGAAACTCCTCATATGTATCAGCCTCAAAACAGTATGGAGGAATAAAGAAATCCCTCCCGCCGCCGGTTACTCTGTTTCCTGCCTGAATATAAACCTTGTAATCCCCTGTCTGCAGTTTCAAGAAAACATATTTTTCAAGATTCCACCCTCTTAAATCAACATGACCATGGGAAACAGCATATTCACCGACTACCGGATTCGCCTCAAGTGCAGCGCACTGATAATCATACTCCACACTTTCTATAAAACCTTCTGCTGTACCAAAATCACAGATATGATAATCCTTGTCTCCATTGTATTTTTTTAAAAATTCCCACTCCTCATTAATCTGTCTGATTGCGTAACTGCAGTATTTGTCAGCAATTTTTTTATCAAGCCACCTATAATCTTTTTTGACATTTTCGTAGGCCTTTTCTATGTATATATCTACGTTCATGCCATATCTGAATTTTTCTGATATATTTGAGTTTTTTACAGAATCTTTCGTATACTCTACAAGAAAATCTATAAATTCATCAGCGGTACCGTCCTTTTTCCACTCACTTACTATCTTTGAACCGTTATAGGTTCCTCTGCACTGTCCAAAAACATACCGCCCATGACACGGAACAATCTCCCAGGCAAGTTTTTTTCTCATCTGCGTCAGTGTTGCCCACGGATACTCCTTGAGAAGTTTTTCCAGAGCCTTTTCATAATATACGCTGATATCCAGTCCATATTTAAATCTGTCCTTATCTGCCAACGGATTCATATTCAGTTCCGTCTCGTGAATTATCTCCTTTTCTCTTTTTTCTTCAAGAGCAAAAAAACGATCAGAACTCAGAGCTGTCCATGCCCACACCTCGTCCGGATCAAAACAGCACAGTGCAGGAGCATGATCAAATACATCTCCATCCCATCTGCCGCCTGAAAGTCCGCCGTTGGTAAGCAACAAAAAACAGTATTGTTCATTTTTCGGGCATTGACTATCATTCAGAGACTTAAAACCTGTAATTTTTACAGAGTATGCCCCGTCTTTTTCTGCTCCGATATTAATGAGATCAGTTTCCTCATCTTCAAGACAGTCTTGCAGATCGTAACATTCCAGTGAATGCCACTTTGAAACTTCATCAACAGAAACAGTATCAGCAGTTCCCCGGATAAAATTTCCGGAAACACACCCGTCATCCTCATCAGAATCATCAGGATTCCATTCACCTGCTGTAAGGGATCCGTCTTTGAGCTCAAGAAGGCAGAATTCTCCATCCTGCGGTAAATCCTTATCTTCAATGTTGTGAAACTCATTAAAAGATAACGTCAAATTTTTGTACTTGCAGTTAAACATATATTGTCATTCCCTGGATTTCAAATCTGATAATTAATGATCTGGAAAGCAAACAAAAAAAAGAAAATCCAGCTGGATCGACGCTGGCCATACCGTTGAATTTCAGGATCGGAGTGTTTCCACCAGCATGAATTGCATTTCAGGAGTAAAGCATGAACTTTACGGATTCAAAGCCTTGAGTATCAACAGATTAACAGATATCAGGCTAATTCTGAACTCTGGCAAATGATAATTCCATGCCGATGATTTCCGCTTATTCGAAATAAATAATCCGGGATATTTCAAACTGTTATTTGCAGGGAACAAAAAATTACAGTCAATTACCTTCTACTGCTGATTTGCCCTTTTCCGCTTCAGCCGAAATTTTCATATCATCAGTACGCTCAGCATTTGAACCGGAGACATCTGAAGCAGTACTGGCCGGAACCATGGCTTCTGATGCAGGCAGATTCAGATTCGATGATTCAGACGGTACCTTTGAAACATCGTGCACTGCAGAGCCGCCCTGCTCGGATGACTCCGCCTGCTGAACTTCCTTTTCTTCACCGTTTACAATCAGCTCTTCAACCTTTATATCCTCAACCTTGATGGATTTATCTTTTTCAGAAGTTTTTCCTTCAGTTGAAACTGATTCACTGCTCTCTTTAACTTCTGATGGATTTTCTTCATCACTGTAGTCAGTTACATCAATTTCAGATGGAGCTTCTGAATTTTCAGACTTCATTTGCTCATCTTTAGGATTCTCCTCGAAATCATCCACAACCTTTTCATATTCCCTGGCCGAATCTCTGAGCTTGTTCTCATCAACTATACACTTAAGTTCTCCGTCAGGGCAGGAAAAACCAAGAATCTCGGTTTGATGAAGAGATGTCAGAATCAGGAACATATCAGAAACGAAATAATTATTACTGTCAGATCCGCTTGCCATAGGATCCTCAAGATAATTAAGCATTTTTTCCTTGTATTTGATCCAGGATATCTCCATTTCCTTCAGTTTTGTCCTGCAGTCTTCTCCAGGACACTGATCCCTCAGTTTTTTGTACTGAATATTGAGCATATCGTCAATTTCCATAATTGTGGCTTCTCTTAACGAATCCTCAAAAAGTACATCCGAACTGAGTCCGGTATAATATGAAACCAGGTGCTGAAGACTGTACTGAAGCTGCTTTTCTCCATCAACTGTCACACAGTTTGAAGAACTTTCAGTACATCCGTATCCAAGTGCAAGAAGATGATGCTGAAGATTCACCACATATTCAGATAACGCTCTGATTTTATTTTCCGCATTGTCTTCTCTTAAAAGATATCTGCCAAGAAGTTCATTGTAATTCTTCCAAAAACCGTCAAGATCATCCAGCTGTTTGCCGCAGAATGCATTTTCAAGACAGTTGGTTTTAAGAGCCGTCATTCTCTTCTGCAGATTATTGCTCCATAAATCAGAATAATCCTGAAGACACCTGAAAGTATCCGGTTTTGATTTGCAGTATACAACCGGTGTTGAAATATTTTCCGAAATACTGTCCTTAGTCTCCTGAGCTGACACTGCTCCAAAACCGACAAATATCAGCCCACATGCTTTCAGCATATGAGAAAAAATTCCAATCCTCATTCAGCGAATTACCCTAATCTTTTAAAAACATCCGAAAAAAACAAACCACAATATAATTTAAGGTATTTAATGAAACTGTTCAACATGAACACACAAAAATAGAGAACTAGGTATCAACATACCGGGTGCATTCATCTGTCATTCACCTGCATAAAGGCAGGTGAATATCATTCTGCAAGATCCCTGCCCTCCTGTTTCACACCAATTACCAGATGGTGTCGATCGCTTTCTCTTGTTCGTATTGTCTGGAGAGAATAATCAACCTGCACTCCTCCGTTCTGTTTTGTAAAAAACAGCCGGATAGATTCTTCATGCTCAGCCAGATGTATCAGATTTACTTTACTGGTTGCATCTCTTAACTTCTGAACGTCATTTACGATGACATCCTCCAGCAGTTTTTCCCTTGCGTCCTTAAAGAAATCCACTCCGCCGGGACGTATTTCAAGATCTCCATCCTTGCCGGTATAGAATTCAAGATAGCAGTCCGTGGCTACATCCACATAGAATATGCTTTCAAAATCACTGGTCAGAGCCTTGGAGATGCTCATATATGTTTTTCTGGATACCGGTGTTATTTCGTATTCGACTTTCGATCTTTCATCAAGGAATCGATCAAATTCTTCAGGCGGAACCGGTTTTGAAAAATAATAACCCTGTACATATTCGCATCCCATCGCCTTGAGAACCAGATACTGCTCCTGCGTTTCCATACCTTCAGCCACAACCGGTACATGCAGATAATCCGCTATATCATAATTAGCTCTATCATCCGAACATCTCTGTTTTCCCCAAATGCATTGCGGATAAAGCTCATATCCAGCTTCAGCGCATCAATCAGCAGGTGCGTCAGCATACCAAGAGAAGAATATCCTGTACCGAAATCGTCCATTTCAATACGGAATCCCATCCCCATACCGCGAAGATCCTTTGCCGTGGAGATTACCTGCTCAGAATCACCGGTATAGGCTGACTCCGTAATCTCAAGCATCAGATCATCAGGACAAAGATCATACTCATCAAGAATGTCTTTAAAGATACTTTTCAGATTCGGCGTCAGCATATCAATGCGGGACACATTTACAGACACAGGTACGGAAAAACCGAAGCGTTTTTTCCAGTCACGTATCTTAGAAGCCGCCTCCCGCCATACATACTGATCAAGATCAAGTATCAGACCGTTATCCTCAAGGAGTTTGATAAATATCATCGGACTGATCATACCGAGTTCAGGATGATCCCAGCGAACCAATGCTTCTGCACTTGCCAGCACAGGTTTGTCGGGACGGATATCATACTTTGGCTGAAAATACACTCTGAAGCGGTTGTTTTCAAGGGACGGCTTGAAATCCTCAAGCAATCTTTCCCGGTATAGCTCTGCCTCATGCATTTTTGTATCATAGATACCAACTGCTTTCCTGTACCCGCTTTTAACGGTATTCGCTGCAATCTTCGCATAATCAAAGCGGCGTTCTATCTGAAACGACTTGTCAACATGAGAGTATACTCCCATGCGCAGGCGAACACGGTTTGCTGACACATCATCCTCAACAAGTCCTTGCCACCATGATGCGAGCTGTTGTTTTTTTGCTCCTCATGCACAGCAGTCCGACCAGCCACATCACTGCCAGCGTAATCAGAGCTTCAACAAGGTATACATCATATCCGAGTATGGTAAAAAAGTGGCAGCTTTTGAATATGTCATGAAGAAAATAGCGCGCAAACAGAGGAATACTTGTGGCGTTCGCCCAAAAGATGGAAATATAAATCAGAAACATGAACCATGCAACAAGAAAGGCGAAGTCATAACCGAAAATATGTTTCACATAGTTATACAATCCGCCTGTACTCGGGTAGCGGTTTGACAGGAAATGATAGTGACTTGAAACCATCACCATCATGATAAATCAGAGCATCAGACCTATAATGGTGCCAAGAACTCCGGCCTGAGAAAGATAAGATCCGCTGGTAACTAAAAGAGAGCCCCAGCCGATAGCAGAACCCACCGACAATGCCCAGACTGCAAGCGGCGAAAGATAAGGTCGCAGTTTATCGGAATTATTTGAATCAGACAATGGTTCCTTCATTTTACTTACCCCTGAGCAATGAAAACACGCCTCAAAAAATAAACGCTTCATGCTGAACAAATTCAAAACGCCTTGTATTAGCATTCATTCAAATTTAGTTACGCATTGCATGCGTATCTCATAGAACAAAGCCAGACATCAGAGATCTTTGCAGAATATATTTATGATTTTATTTTGTAGATTGAGTGTAAATAATCGATTGCATAAATTGCGATTAAAATCTTAAAACAGACTAATCCTGCACATAACCGGCTGTTTTTACCGTAAACCTTATTGTTTTGCCATTTCATTTTAAACAGCAAACAAGCATCAGATGCGGCGGTGCCGCTGATATTGATGGAGTGAACAAGTTCTTTAACAAAAAAAATACCCCGCAGACATACTTCATGCATGCGGGGTTGAGAATACAGTCTTTTTTTAACAGATATCGATACTGATTTCCTATCTGGAAGGAAGTATTAATTCAGCAGTTCCGTAATCTGTCTGCAGATTTCCTCCACAGGTTTGTTTCCGTCAAGAGAATAAAACCTGTTTAAACCCTTGGCTGCATCATTCTTATAATAATCAATAAGCGGCTGTGTCTGCTTATGATAAATTTCAAGACGCTTGAGGACTGTTTCTTCCTTATCATCGTCCCTTATAATCAAAGGCTCACCTGTAACATCATCAATTCCTTCCTTCTTTGGAGGATTGTACACAATATGATAAGTGCGGCCGGATGCAAGATGAACCCTGCGGCCGCTCATGCGCCTGACGATATCAGAATCCGGTACATTAAGTTCCAGCACATAATCGATGGTTATATTATTTGCCTTCATTGCATCAGCCTGTGCTATATTTCTAGGAAAGCCGTCAAGGAGATAGCCGTTGGCGCAATCAGGTTCGGCAATTCTGGCCTTAATCATTCCTATGATAATATCATCGGAAACAAGTTCGCCCTTATCCATTTTTGACTTGGCCTGCATTCCAAGCTCAGTACCCTTCTTAATTTCATTACGAAGCAAATCACCAGTTGAAATCTGCGGAATGGAGTAGTTCTTCATAATGAACTGAGCCTGTGTACCCTTACCGGCACCAGGTGCACCCAATAACATAACTTTCATATAAAATCCTTAACAAAAAACAACACAGGATCACCTGCTTTAAAATCACGAGAATTGTATCACAACCTACCCGAAATCGGATATCAAAATTCCCGATCAAACATTGTGATCTGCAGTAAATGCTGTAATCAAAAGATAATCAGATGCAGTCTCTATTCAGATTCATCTTTTCACTGTTCAGCAGGAATACTACAATAAGACAGATCGTGACTTCTGCCGTACCCGCCAAAACAGCAGCTCTGCATAAATAAAAATGAAAGGTGCGGTTCCCGGATCTTCAAAAGTATAAACAGGGGGAAAAAATCAATGTCAAAAATTCTTGTTTCAGGACTGCTTAATCTCGAAACTACAGCAAAAACCAGAGGTTTTCCGATTCAGTATTATCCGGTCGACTATCCATTCTTCGGCGTCAGCTCCACACTTTCAGGTGTTGCCTTTAATGTAGCCAAGGCTCTTACGGGACTCGGAGACAGTATTAGTCTTGCTTCACTCATAGGAAAGGATCTCACTGCTGATTTTTTTCTCAGTGAAATTAAAAAATTAGGCATTTCAGCAGATCTTGTTCTTCAAAAGCTCAGGGAAACACCGGCTTCGGTTATACTGTATGATGATTCCGGCAGGCGTCAGATATATTGTGATCTGAAGGATATACAGGAAACGGAACATGAGTTTTCAGAAAAGATAATTGATGATGCTGACGCCGTTGTAGCCTGCAACATTAATTTCAGCCGCCCCCTCCTTGATATGGCCAAGTCTAAAAACAAGCTTGTAGCCACCGACGTACATGTTCTTTCAAACATTGATGACGAATATAACCGTGAGTTTATGGAAAAAGCAGACATTTTGTTTCTTAGTGACGAAGGGATCAGCTGGAGCAAACATGATTTTGTCAGGGCGCTGGGTGAACGCTACCGCAACAGGATAATTGTGCTCGGCATGGGAGCATCAGGCGCCCTGCTGCACATGCCTAAAGAAAATATCATGGTGGAACGTCCGGCATACAAAATAGACAATGTAGTAAATACAGTAGGTGCAGGTGATGCCCTGTTCTCAGCATTTCTGCACTACTATCTTAAAGGATCAGATCCGGTTCATGCTTTGGACTGTGCACAGATGTTTGCAGCATTAAAAATACGCAAAGCAAGCGCAGCGGACGGTTTTGTATCAGAGAAGGAACTTGAATCATCCTTATAGGCGGGAAACCGGGGAATTCCTTCTAAAAACAGTAAATCAAAATCATACGGACATAGTTGCAGGTCACCTGCAATATCGAAAAATTAAAAGAACAAACTGATCCGGATTTCAGGCAGAAAAGTCTGACAGGCTGCAGAACTGTTCTGTCCGGATTCCTCCTGTTCTTATGTGTTCAATATTGGTTTCGTTTTCAAAAAATGATGCATATCCCTGTTATTTTTTCTTACCTGAATTCTTGCTGCGGTCTGTCCGTTATCAGCTCCTCCAGGGTTTCATACAGAATTTTTGGATCAACCGGCTTGCTTAAATGAGCATTAAGTCCGGCCTGCATACTGCGCTGAACATCATCATCAAAGGCATTTGCCGTCAATGCTATTATAGGTATCGTAACAGCATCCGGCCTGTCCGATGCCCGTATAAGTCTGCTGGCTTCAAGTCCGTCCATCTCAGGCATGCGCATATCCATAAGAACCGCATCATAATATCCGCACTCATGAGATTTGAACATTTCAACTGCGATCCGGCCGTTAACAGCATGTTCAACCGCAATTTTCCGCATACTAAGAACCATGCTCATTATTTCCGCATTGACAGCCACATCCTCTGCCAGCAAAATTCGTCTGCCAGTCAAATCAGCTTTTTTACGAATCTTTAAATTCTGTTTTCTCTTAAGAGTTACCTTAAATTCATCCATAATGCTTGCGGCAAACAGTGGTTTAGGGACAAAAGTATCTATTCCAGCCTCCTTTGCCTCATATACAATATCATCCCAGGAATAAGACGTAAGCATAATTACCGGCATGCCGGCTCCAACCATGGCTCTGATTCTTTTCGTTGCTTCAAGGCCGTCTATATCCGGCATTTTCCAGTCCATCAGGATAAGGTTGTAATCATGCCGTCTGGTATGCATAACCTTGACCTTTTCAACCCCCTCGATGCCGCATGATGCAATATCACAGGAAATTCCTATCTGACTTAAAATTAGCTGTGCATGTTTGCAGGCAACCGGATCATCATCAACTACCAGAACATGCATATCCATAGGATTGATCTCTATTTCACCGCTGCTTTCAATATGATTAAGAGACTGAGTCAGCGTAAGAGTTACTGTAAATGTTGTGCCTACATTTTTTTCACTTTCTACAGAAATCTGTCCGTTCATCAATTCTACAATACACTTTGTTATCGACATGCCAAGACCTGTGCTGCCGTATTTGCTGGTGGTTGAAGAATCCTCCTGACTGAAAGAATCAAAAATCCGCGGAAGAAAATCTCTGCTCATTCCTATACCGGTATCACTGACTGTAAAACGGATTGTGGACTTATCTTCAAATCTGGCTATTTCCTCAATTATAAAATTCACAGATCCGCCGCTCTGGGTGAATTTAACCGCATTTCCAAGAATATTAATCATAATCTGCCGGAGTTTCATATCGTCACCGATATAATAATCATCCAGTTTTCCTATTATCCGGCAATCATAATCAAGACCCTTGTCGCTGCACTGACCGCTTATTATTGTGTTTATCTGCTCAAGGGTATGGGAAAATGAGAATTCCTCATTTTTAATAATCATGCGCCCCGACTCAATACGGGACATATCAAGAATTTCGTTTATGATATTAAGCAGATGATGAGCGGATGATTCTATTTTTTCAAGATAGGTGCGTACCTGGGGCTGAAGATCCGGAAGATGCAGAGCAATACTGCCAAGACCGATGATTGCATTCATAGGAGTGCGGATTTCATGACTCATACTGGACAGAAAAGACGTCTTGGCCTTATTGGCAGTCTCTGCGGCGGATAATGCATCCTGTAGGGTTTTGTGCTGAACCATTGAAGCGCGCATTTCAGAATCTATCACCGTAAAGCCAAGGCCGATCGCCTGAATGGAACCGTTATCCGCATTATCGGAACTTTCAGCACAGAATTCGTCAGAACGCTTAACGTCTGCAACTCTGATCATTTCGTAATATTCTCTGCCTGCACGTTTTGCCAGATATCTGTAGGCAATTATTTTTTCATCTGCAAGACCTTTTCGTATATTCTCAGGATTAATAAAATCTTTAAAACCCTGGCGGTATTCTTTATCCACAACATTGTCGGCATACCACAAAAACCTTTCAGAGAAAGGAAAATGAATACCGGGCGCCGTCCCGGCCGTATCCTCCGGATCAGCCCTGTAACAAACGCCGTCATCACTGTCGAGATTTACATAATAAACAGCGCGATAATCAGAAGCCATGGCGGTTATCATCTGATCCTGCTGATTACGGTATTTCTCCTCTTCAAGAAGCTTCTGGTGAAGCAGAAGCTTCTCCTCAAGCTCCTGATGCTTGATAAGATTCTCCACATCAGCTCTTTCCTTTGCCATCTCAAGTCTGGCATTTTTGCGGATCTGCATAATAATGAGAGTGTACATGACGAAAAGCAGCGCCACGGTAATCAGAGACTGGTACAGACTCCTGGTGAGAATTGTATCCGAAACGGAGCCTATCTCCCCCGCAATCACATTTTTACGGATAAGATAAGTCATCATCCAGTCAGTTCCTTTTACCGGATGATAACTCAGTGTCATATAGAAATCGTTATAAACAAAGGAAACGACACCTTCCCTGCCTCTGCGGAAATCATCAGACAGCTGTTCGTATGAACTTTCATTTCTGAATTCGACAGTTTTGAGAACATCAAGCAGATTGTTTTTAGCAGATTCATGACCGAGAATCTTATTGCTGAGAGAAACACCGTTTCGCGCATAAATGTTGCTGTATGTTGCACCGCTCTTATCATCACCTATGGAAATGCCGTACAGCATATCCTCCATATTGATTTCCATGAAACATACTTTAAAACGGGTTTTAAGGAAATTGATGTCTACCGGGACGGCAATGATAACTTTCTTGTCGGCACTGTGCAGGTTAAGAATAGAAATTTCCGGCTCGGATATTGTTTTATAATCAAAGCTGTATTCATCAATATTGTTCTGAGTTCCTACCGAGGTATATATAATCCCGCTCTCGTCCACAAACGCAAACTTCTGAAGCTTAAAAAGCTTCTTCATTCTGCTCTGATAGACTTCCAGATTGGATTTATCACTTAAATCATTATCAGTCATAAGTTTTATGGCAACACTGATAACATTGATCTTCTCATTGAGATTATTTTCAATAACGTCAACGCGCCTTCCTACAAGTTCATCAAGAAACAGGAGACTTACTGAACGGACAGCCTGCTCCGCATCCTCTTTAGCCAAATGCTCCATGTAGGCTGAACTGAATATCAGTATAACCATGACAATAAGTGCAACTGCTGCTGAAACAGTAAAGCTGAGAAAGCCTCTTGATCTCATTCCTGTTCACTCCAGAAAGTTGAAAAAGGTGACAGATTGAAGCAAATGCCGGATTAAAAAAAAACGACAAATCAAATAAAAACCGCGGTTATACATCAAAAGAAATTTTGATCCCGAAACCATAACACCGCACTCCATTTTACCATCATGAATTTCTGTCATTCGTGTCCAAGTCCACGTCTTGACACTCAGTCCGGTTAAAAATGTGATATTTTTCTGCCACCGGTCACCATCTCGGCTGAATTATATTCATATCTGCACAATCTCTGCGGGTATTGATTTGCTTCAAATGCAATCTGCAGCCGCGGTTCATATGTAATTTTAAAATGCATTATTTCTGAGCTCTGTTTATAAAAAGAGTTTCCGCCCGAAGCCCTGCGGTACGCCGGATCGGCAGTCAGGAATTCTTTTCGTATCATGGCAAACATGCAAAACTGCAGTTCGCTTCGCAGACGAGCGGCAATTTTGCGCTGGCTTCAATCAAACTTCAAAATTCTGAAACGATTACTGCACAGTCTGTGGTCATTTTCTCTTTCATTAATTAAAATCATAAGAGGCAATGCATTTATCAGTTTCATGAATTTTCCAGTATGACAATAAAAATAACCTACGACTACCGCCGCGATGTTTCAGAGGTTTCAGTACCTTTAAAGAAGGTGAAAAGAGAAAACGGCACCATTCATTATGTAACATACAAATCTGTAGGCTACATAGGTGCCATCAAAAAGAAAAATTACGGCCGTTCCAATGCTATTTCAAAATTCACCGCAGGCACCGGCGAACAGAATTCCGGTGACATGAACAACTCCGGCGGCATAAAATCAGGCGCAGAGTTGCAGTCATCAGAGCCGAATGAAAGACAGAAATTCAAAGACTCGATTCTTAATGCAATTATTGACAATGAACTGGATTACTTTCTGAACATAGTGCTGAACAAGCAGTATACTTATATTCAGAAGGTGTCGGCGGAAGAATTTTCACCATCTGCCGAGGAAATGGAAATTATTCACAGGGAAGAGGAAAAACTGAACAGAAGATGGAAAACCATTCTTGAAGACGCTCTTTGTGAATACAGCATGAAACTTAAAAAATCAAAAGGCGCCGCAATAGTTCAGTTAATCAATGCCGGGATAAAAAAATCAAAGCACCGCAAAACCAAGCTTCTTGAAAAGCAGATGAATGAAAATGACTGACATTCCTGTTTCAATATTTCAGGATCCTCTTTCATGCCGCACCGTATGACTGTCCCTGTATCCGGCTGTTTCCTTTTTTATGCATATCCTGCCTAGCTACTGTGCTTCAAAGATTTTCCCGAATAGAAAATTCTTGATATCCAGAAGGATGAAACAGAAATCAGAGAACATGCAAAAATTGTATAGGCAAAAGGAAGAGCATTGCCCGTATCAAACGAGTTGAGGACGAATCCCGCAAATGCTCCTCCCGCAAAGCGAAGAGATCCCATCACAGCAGATGCCGTGCCTGATTTTTCCCTGTAAAGGCCGAGAACATACGTAGTCGCATTGGCACCCACAATACCGATCACACATATAAACATGATAACCGGCAGCACGATGGAGAAAACACTCTCAAAATGAATATGGGCGCTTATAACAAGAAGCAGTGCACCTGTAAAACTGAAGAGAAGAGCACCGAAAAGGACTCTGAGAGGACTGGAATGCTTGACAAGTTTTGTATTCAGTGACGTGCCAAGAGCAACGCATATGATGTTTGCAGCAAACAGAATACCGTAATACGATGATGATACACCGTAGATAGTCATATAAACATAAGGAGAACCGGCGATAAAGGCAAACATTCCTGCTCCGTTTGCCATCTGCGCAACAATCACTCCGAGTGATTTTCCCGAAGACAGAATTTCAAAATAATTTTTAAAAATAACCCCCGGCTGCATGGACTGTCTGTTTTCCTCTGCCAGAGTCTCCTTCATAGTGAATTTAACTATCACAAAAAGACTGAAGGCATAGATTGTAAGTATCACAAACACCAGTCTCCAGCCAAGCGGAGCTATAAGACCTCCAAGCGTCGGTGCAACCAGGGGTGCTATATTGATAGTCAGCATGGTCACACTGACTGCTTTAACAAATTCTAGGCCGTCAAACAAATCCCTCATAACAGCATTGATAACCACAACCCCTGCCGCAGCTCCGAGAGACTGCATAAAACGAAGAAAAAGAAAAAACTCCACGCTGCTGACAAAAACCGAACCGAGGGATGTTATAAAGAAAATCGCCGTACCAACCTGGATCACCGTTTTTCTGCCGTAGGCATCGGCAAGGGGGCCGTACACCAGCTGACCGATTCCCATCCCGAGAAAAAAAATGCTTACCGTAAGCTGCATGGTAGGTACAGAAGTGGCAAGATCCTGCGCTATGGCAGGAATTGAGGGAAGGTACATATCAGTAGAGAGAGGTCCCATGGCGCATATCAGACACAGGATCATAACTATACGGGCAAACATAGTTTTAGTCATGATATGAATGATTACAAAAAGAAAACAAATAAATAAACCTTTGCAGTTGCAAAATGCATGGTTTCACCTTAAAATTATGTGATTAAGATAACATTTATTAAGGTGTTGGGTCAAATGCAGATTTTTAAAATTCACGGCAGCGAGTATTCCGTCGAGAAGCTTCTGGGAAAAGGAAAAGGAGGTTACTCGTATCTTGTAAGGGACGAAGAGCAGAACCCCTTTACCGTGAAAAAAATCCACCACGAGAAATGCGATTACTACACCTTTCCTGAGGATAAAATAGGACTTGAACTCAGGCATTATGATTTTCTCAAGCGAATCGGTGTAAAAATGCCGATGATGATTGATTTTGACAGCGAGCAGGAAATTATACTCAAGGAATACATTGACGGTCCCACCCTTATGGATCTGGTAATCAACAGCCAGATTACAGTGGAGCAGATGATGTATATGGAGAAGCTGCAGGAGCTCTGCACCAGAAACAATGTCAATATAGACTACTTCCCGACAAACTTCATTGTACAAAACGGTGATATATTTTACGTAGACTACGAACTTAATGTGTACGACGAAAAATGGAACTTTGACAACTGGGGAAGAAAATACTATTCTAAAGAGTCTCCTGAAATTCAGGAATACATTAAGTCCCATCAGGAATACGCCAAGGAGTAGCAATGAGATTTTACCGCAAGAGTCTGTCCCTTAAAAGAACGGCTACAACAAGACACCGTCATCTTGTGATCCTAAGAAAATCAAAGCAGAAATCCCGTCAGCACCGTCATATTGCATTCTTCCAGGAAATCAGAGTGGGCGGAACATCTCCGGTTCATTTTGAAGTTCCCGTGTCGGAAAAATAACATCCGTTCAGATCTTCTGCTACAGCTTCAGACAGCAGGGTAAGGAAAACCCAAATACAGGCGTTTTATCCTGCACCGACTCCCCCGGCTCCCCTTTGACTAAACAGTAACAAATACAGAAACGGCACTGCAGGATTTCAGCCGGAAGCGCCTGAAAAGAAGAGCTGTATATCCTGTATTCTGTCAGTTTTCTGAATTCTGTTCGGTTTTTCTCTTTTCTTCCTCTGATTTCATATATTTCACCCAGGATTCAAGAATTTCTTTTGCGTCATCCTTCGCCGGATGTCTTTCACCCTCAATATTCCACTGGACGAGCTGATAATCAGAATAAAATCTGTTTCCGCGGCTGTCGGATGCCTCATACCTGAAAAATACCGGATCCTTAAATATCTTTCTGCGACCTATACCCTGCTCATTGTTATAGTCAATATGAACAGAAATTGCACCGCTGACAAAGCTGTATTCCCCTGAAGAATCTGACGAATCCTTACCTCCGTCCCTGCCGGCATCTGCGGCAACCGGGTAATAAACAGGAAGAGTATAGGAAATAAGATCACCGGACTTTAATTTAGCCTCCATCAGATGCGGGGCTGATTCATAGTCAACCAGGAAGTAGCATACAATCCTGAAGTTATTAGAAAGCAGATCATGTATAAAGAACAGCAGAGTATCACGGTGATTTACCCTGACTTTGGCTGCATAGCTTACAAAATCCTTCGTGGATGCTATCACCACCGCAGGAAGAAGATGATTGTCGATCGTAATCAGGGCTCCGTTCATCGTGTCTTTGATCTCCCCCTTCTTCCAGTCATATGAGAGCTGATCATCAGTACCGAGATTTACAACATATGTCCGATCATCAGGAATTTTCGCATCTGCATAATGTATCATTCCAATCTGAAGATTAACGTCACTTATATTTCTTACGAATTTAGGATCAATCACAATCCCTGTAGATTTGTCATCATAGGTGACCACCGGAAGTTTAAAATTATCCGGAATATCATAATTCTGACCGGAATTTTTGATAAAGTTGCAGAAAGTGACGGCAGCAAATGATGCAGACTTGTCAACATAACGGCAAAGGGATCCGGCATAGGTCTCAAAGTCTATCTCCTTTACAGCATATTTCTGATTAAGCTCTCTTCGCTTTTTCTCATTAAGCTGCTGTTTCTTCTTGCCTATGGTCCTCCTGCCGGTATCGCCGCCTTCAAACAGCGCCGAATCCTTCGGCATAACGCAGGCGTCGGTGGTACTCTCTATTACCAAAAATTCAGTGTCGGCGGCGTCATCACTGCTGCCGTAATCAAGAAATTCAACCTTGTCCTGAAGAATCTTTGCCTCATCCTCTTCAATGAAACCGTAGCGTAAAATACTCGAAATCGGTGATATCGCCCTGGATTCATAAACGCATTCTTCACTCTGACCGTCTGCAGAGGAACCGCCGGTCTGCAGACCTTCCGGGTTTATTCTCTCAGGATCTGTTTTTTCGCCGGCGGAAACCGAAGAAGACGAAGATCCATCAGATCCTGAAGACCGGGGCTGTTTATTTTCATCAGGTTTCAAATCAGCGGTATTAGAGGATTCTTCAGAGCCGGATGAGGAGGAACCAATGCCAGATCCGCTGTCAGCGGTCTGGGATGAAGGATTTTTCATGTCATCAGACGATATCTTCGGATGAACATACGGATAATCGTTCTCAAATTCATCTCCGGTTGAGACATTTTCCGCCCTGTCATATGCAATCTTGTAGTTTTTGGCAGAATCACGGATCAGTTCAAAAAGATCCCTCTGATTCAAAAAATTATCTCCGGCCACACTTGAAAGAAGCATAAAACTGCGATATCCGTTTGCGGATACAGAACTGAAAATTTCATGGGATTTTTCAGAATTGAACAGAACACTGCTCAGGGGATAGTACATGCTGATGCCGTTGCCGTATGTGTAGGAAATTCTTGCAAAGACATTAACAGCCTTCTTCATATCCTCATCAAGCCTTGATACCTCAAGAGGAAAATGCTCAGACAGTGCAGTATAGAATTCCTTAAAATCAACAAGATCACCAAGCTTCCTTTTTTCATTCCGCTGCAGAATGCCGTAGCCGAAAAGCGAAGCATTTACAGCAGCTCTGTCAACCTCCGCCTTCGTAATAATTCCGCGCTGAAGATTTGACGTTAATGCACAGCCGAGTCTGTTGTAATCAAGCAATAGATTTTTAGCATTGAGCATGTCAATAAGGGATATGCTGATATCAGCATAATCATTCTCTGAACATGAAAGCATATACGAGGCTATCATCATACGGGCTAGATCTTCAGCAGACATAATCTGTTCATGTGAAAGCCGGTAAAGCCATGTGGTATAGTCCCATGCCAGCCACGGTCCTATTTTTTCATTTGCAATGAACAGTCTGGTAAACGGCTGCAATGTTGCGATGGCATCAATTGTAGCCATATTGTCCGCATCAGCCATAATAATGTCATACTGGTTAGCCTTAAGACCGGACACACCGTCGGCAAGAGCACTGCTCAGCTCTTTGGGAGTAAGGGAATCATTATAGATTTCATCCCTGGCAACACCGTCAAGAAAACCGCTGGTACTGTGATCCCAGATTATGAGCATTGTATGATCAGCCTCATAGTGATAATTTGAAAATTTAAGAAAATCACTTAAGGTCGAGTAGTCACCCATGCTCTGACTTGCAATACTGTCAATATTGATCAGTTTGCCGTGTTCCACGGTATACCGCTCTACAGTACCTGAAGGTATGTTAAAGAGATGCCATTTTTTTGCTCCGCCGGTCTGTATCACAACTCGGACTCTGGACGGATCGATCTGTGCATCAATGATTTCCGAAATATCGGCTGTGGCGTTACCTACCGAGGATTCAGCCACGCCTCCCGACATATAAATAAGTACAAGCCAGTCACTCTTTGATGCAGCTGAAGCAAGAGACGGAAAAGCAGAAATAAAAACAAACAAAAGAATCAGAAATCTGTTCACGGCCGACCTATCAAAAAAATTTACTGATACAAACCTACGAACAATTATATACATTTTATTTACATTTTTGTCCTGCATGAAAAATTTTTTAAACATTTCCATTTCAAATATAAAAATATGAGGCGCCGGGGTATGTTTAAGCAGCATGCGGACCTGCCCCGGATAAAACATCCTGATAAAAAAAATTTGACACATTTTCAGTGTCAATTACAATGAAGGCTGACTTTCGCATAATTGACTAAAGGTAAGCAGATCCATGGTTAATTTTCTTAAAAAGGCATTTTTTACAATGCTCATCGGCACCATCTTCGTTTTTTTTCTTCGCGAGGATATGACTGATACGGTATACCCAGATGTCAGCAGTTCAAAATACTTTTTTATCCAGGACTACAGCCATGTTTTCAGCAATGAAACAGAAAGATATATCTTCCAGCAGGCTGCTGAACTTGAAAAACAGACAACGGCACAAATCGTGGTAATGGCGGTTCCGGATACTCAGAGTGACACACTCGAAAGATACAGTCTTGAAATTGCAAACAGGATGGGTATAGGACAGAAGGAGTCGAACAACGGGATCCTGATACTGTTTACAACCGGTGAGCCGCACGTAAGGCTGGAAGTCGGAAAGGGGCTCGAAGGAAGAATACCCGACAGTAAAGCCGGCAGGATCCTTGATGATTATGCAGTTGAACCGAAAAATTCAGGTGACTGGGATAAAGCCGCATCGGACACTTTTACGGCGGTGGCACGGGAAATTTATGATGAATACCATAAGGCCTATCCCAAATCACTCATGTTTTTCAAGGAACGTGCCGAACATAAGGATCTGAATGAAGAAAACGACTCCGACATGTATGCCGAAAGTTATGATAAACAGCTGATTACCCCCGTAACAGAGGATAATAATACAGATTTCGGCGGCGGGGAAGCGATGGAAATTGTAGACGGAACGATCAAACAGCCGCCTACAATGGCTGATCTTGCCTTTCCAGAACCAGCAAAGGTTACTGAAAATGAAGGTTTTCTTGAAAAGATTATAAACAGTTTTCTCGGATGCCTGGGACTTATGATCTTTATAATCCCCATCTACCTGGCTGTTAGATACGGAGGAGCAGGCGGAGGCGGAAGCGGGAGCGGCAGCGGAGGCTTCGGAGGAGGCGGCTTCGGAGGAGGCGGCGGCGGATACAGCGGCGGCGGCGGAAGTTTCGGAGGAGGAGGCGCCAGCCGATAACCGCGGTTTATTCCCCCCGGCAGTTATGCACAAAGAAAAATTCCGGAACGGATATTACCGTGCCGGAATTTTTCATAATTATAAACGCTTTCTGCTCTTTAAACGAGAATTCAAAGCGCAGCCGTCAGAAACACCATACAGTCAGAAACATGCAGCCTGATCAGGCATCTCTGATGTAAATCAGTTCTGAAACAGAAAGAACAGAAAAATCACTTCTTTTTAGACTTAACAAACTTCATAAGTCTTCTCTTCTTCCGCATCTGACTCTGTGTCAGTTTGTTGACTCTGCCCTCAAACGGATTCGCGCCCTCCACAAATTCCAGACTGATAGGAGTACCAACCATATGAAGAGCCTCTCTGAAATAATTTGTCAGATATCTCTTATATGAATCAGGAAGATCATTAACCTGATTGCCGTGAATAACGATGCGCGGAGGATTGTAGCCGCCTGCATGAGCATATTTGAGTCTTACCCTTCGTCCGTGAACCATAGGAGGCTGATGCTCATTTGAAGCCATAATCATCAGTCTGGTAACGCGGGACGTACTGATCCTGCGGGTTGCAGATTTGTATGACTCATCTATTGATTCAAACAGATGTCCCACGCCTGTGCCGTGAAGCGCTGAAATGAAATGAATTCTTGCAAAATCAACAAAGCCGAGTCTGAGCTCCAGCTCCTGCTTTATCTGATCCTTAACCTCACCTGAAAGTCCGTCCCATTTGTTTACAGCAATAACAACAGCTCTGCCCGAATTTAAAATAAATCCGAGCATGCTCAGATCCTGATCTGTAAGTCCGTCCCGTGCATCTATCAATAAAATTACAACATGGGAATCCTCTACAGCCTTCAGTGTTTTGATTACAGAAAACTTTTCGACGGTTTCAGTCACCTTTTTGCGTTTGCGGACTCCGGCCGTATCTATTACAACGTATTTTCTGCCGTCACGCTCCATCGGGATATATATCGAGTCACGGGTGGTTCCGGGCATATCATAGACAATTACTCTGTTTTCACCCAGGAGTCTGTTGGTAAGAGTAGACTTTCCGACATTAGGACGTCCTACAATAGCAAACCTTATTTCTGAATCCTCAGGCGCCTCTGCATCCTCATCGGAAGGGGCTCCACCCTCTGCATCCTCATCCTCCATGGCATACCTGGCATCTATTTCTGAAGGATCCTCAGGCAGAGAACAATACGGAAGATCCTGAATATGAGAGATATAAAAGCAGGTATCCGCTCCAGAAAGTCTCTCCCCTTCTGCAAACTGAAGATAAAGATCTCTGCCCTGATAATATACAGAAAGTGTAATTTCAGAGCCGTGCTGCTCCACTTCAACATGCTCCTGAAGCTTTACAGCCTTAAGAGGTGCATACTCATATGAAAGATCCTCCTTGAACTGCGGGATCTTTCCTCCGGTGAAAACATAACTTACCCTGAAATTTTTGTCCTCATCCGTCATCTCGCCGGCACTGTCATCCCTTTCGTTAAAATCAGGATCCTGCTTTTTGATCCTGACCAGTTCAGGATAGATCACATCATTCATCAAAGTCGTAAGGCCGGTGCCGTGGGATACGGCCAGATGGTGCACCTCACCGAAGGCTAGTGCATAGAATTCCGCACATGCTGAATCAGCATCAATACCGTCAACCTTGTTGGCGGCTAAAATTACGGGCTTGGCAATTTTCCGAAGATGATTGGCTATCACCTCATCCCCTGCAAGAATACCGTCACGTGCATCCACAAGGAACACTATGATGTCAGCCTCCTGCATGGCAAGATAGGACTGCTGCGCCATCATTTCCTCAATACCTTCCTCTGAGCCGTCTATACCGCCGGTGTCGATAACAATAAAATCCAGTCCGTTGATCTGAGCCTTTCCGTATTTGCGATCTCTGGTAAGTCCGGGGAAATTTGCAACCAGGGCGTCTCTACTGTGGGTCAAACGATTGAACATTGTGGATTTACCTACATTAGGACGTCCAACCAAGGCTACTACTGGTGTCATTTTTTTCTCTCTAAATTAAATAAAAAATTAAATTTGTCCGCCGCGAAGACTGCCAAACATGCTTAAACCGCAGATAACGGATTTTCCGATATGCACTGCCGCAAATGAGGAAGCCGGCTGACCGATGCTAAAGCTCCGCCTCAACGCATGCAAAGGGCAGATCCGGACTGTCCGGATGCACCGCATTTTTAAAATTTACTGATATCAGACCCTGAGGACAAATCAGTCATCATCATCCTCAGATGAAGAAGATGACGAAGAATCGGATCCAGACTCGCGGGTTATCGCATAAATATCACCGCTTCTGGTCTGAAGATATGCCACTCCGTCATAAATAACCGGCGGAATATACAAACCGTCACTGTCAATGCGCTCCATGGATGCTATTTTTCCCGTGGCGCTGTCTAGCCAGTACAGATATCCGTCCATATCGCCTACAAGAACATATGAATCATACTGAACCGGCGCTGTAACATCACGGTATGACAGGTCCTTGTTAACCCATCTTTCCTCGCCTGTAGTTCTGCTGATGGAATGAACGTGCCCCTTTTCATCTGTAACAAAGAGATCAGAATAGTCATAGGACATGTTCCTGTAAGAGCTGAGGTTCTTTTTCCACACATTCGTCCCGCCCCCTGCAAAATGCATCAGGCTGCCGTGATAACCGACCGCAACAAGCTCGCCGTCAAGAAACAGAGGCTGTGCACTTACGCTGCCGATCTTGTCAATGGAGTTTCTTCCCTTCGGCAGAGATACAATGATTGTGTTGATAAGGGTTCCGTTAGAGGAATCAATCATATTCAGTTTGCCCTGGGAGGTACCGTACATAAGAATTTTACCGCCGTCCACCGATGTTAGATCAGACGTTCCGCGAAGAGACAGATCATTGAATTCGCTGGAGGTTTTCCATATCTCCTCGCCTGTTTCATCATTAATCGCAATCAGTCTGCCAGAGGTTGTATACACAATCACACGATCAGCAAGCGGAACCGGACTTGACATAATCTCCTCACCCGCATTGTATTTCCATACAACATTGCCCTCACTGCGATCAAGTGCATAAAGGTATCCGTTCTCGCTTCCGACAAAAACCTTGTCAAAACCCAGAGCTACACCGCCGGAAATTCTCGGGCTGCGGCGATCGTCATTTTCCTCCTCATCGGAAAGATCGGCGGTCCAGATTTTTGAACCGTCCTTGCGATCAAGCGCTGCAACCTTGCCGCCGCGGGATGCGACAAACACCTTCTCGTCAGAAACTGCCGGAGCAAGACTGGAAAAGAATTTACCCACACCGCTGCCCACGGAAGTATCCCAGACAACATTGATATCAAACTGATTATCAATATCAGGAACATCGGCAATGACATATACATCCTTTTCAAACAGCGAACATGACTGGATAAACATGCTGAAACATAAAACACCAGTCAGAGACAAAGCTTTGCGCAACATAAATTCTTCCCGAATTGCAAATTCAAACCTAGAGCATTCTACCATAATCAGACAGATTTTTCCCCTCAACTCAGGCATATGTTGCTGCAGGAGGGCAGTACGAGGACATAATCAGTCCCCGGCGGATCAGGTCCGGCATGCCGGACGCTTGAGGCAAATGCCGCATTCCCGGAATTTACTGCAGAAGATGATGATCGGAGAATTTATAGTTTTTAACGGAACGTTAAAAAAGTCTATAATGACTCCGGATTTTCCCATCTCAAAACATCAGGGGACAGATTAATGAAAACAATAAATGTAGTGGCCGCCGTTATCCGCAGGGGAGAAAAAATTTTCGCCACAGCCAGGGGATACGGAGATTTCAAGGGTAAATGGGAGTTTCCGGGAGGAAAGGTGGAACCGGGGGAAACTCCGCAGACGGCACTGAAAAGAGAAATAAAAGAGGAACTCAGGGTGGATGTGGAAATCGGAGATCTGATAGATAACATTGAATACGATTATCCTGAATTTCACCTTTCCATGAAAGTATTCTGGTGCACCATCATCTCAGGCAGAATTGAACTCGTTGAAGCTGAATCAGCCAGATGGCTCGGTGCCGGCGAACTTGATTCGGTAGTATGGCTTCCTGCAGATCTTACACTGATCGGCAGGCTGAAATCTGAATTTAAAAAATCTTCCCTTCAATAAAAAAAACGCTTTGCAGCATCTCTCAGCACAAGCACATACCTTTCGCAAATGCGAAAAATAAAGTTTCTTTCTGAAACAAAAAAAACTCTGAAGCTTCACGTTAAAAAACAAAGCTTCAGAGCCGGATGAACATACAGAAACCGGAAATTATCCGATCATGAAGAATGTCACTCGGACTTTTCGTTCTGTGCCGGAGCAGTCTCAGGCTTTTTGCTCTCAGCCGCAGCAGTCTCAGACTTTTCGCTCTCTGCCGCTGCTTCAGTCCCGGCCTTCACTTCTGAGGCTGATTCATCCTTACTGGCGTCAGATGCCGGAGCACTCTCTTTGCCTGCATCACTGCCGGCCTTCGGAGCTGCAGTTCCGACAGCAAGATCATCAAGTTTTCTCTTGAGCATAATATTCAGATTTTCCTCATTTGTGCCCTTAATCAGATCATATGCCGCCTGGTATGACTTCCTTGCCTCACTGAGATCCCCCCTTACAAAAGCGATATCACCGAGGATTTCGTTAACAGAGGACTGGTAAATGGAGCTCTTGACTGATGACAGCGTCTTTTTGGCCTCATCAAACTTTTTCAGCTGAATCTGCACTCTTGCCAGTCTCAGCCTTGCTACATTAGATACAGCCGAATCCTTGCTTTCCGCAGCAATCTGAAGATACTTCTCAGCACTCTCATAATCACCACCCCTGTCAGCCACAAGAGAAGCGAGATTAAATGCCGCCATCTGACCGTAGGAATCACTCCTGTGCATCTGGATAAAGTCATCAAGGGACTTTACTGTTGCTTCATTGTAGTTGTTATTAATTTTTTCAAAGGAATACATATACTGTTCAGTATTGCTTTCCATCTGCTGCAGCTGGTATTTCTTAAAATACTGCCAGCCAAGGATACACGCAATACCCAGAACAAGACCGAACATAATAGTCTTACCATTCTGCTTCCAAAACTTCTGCAGGACTTCAGCCTGCTGTTCTTCCGTACTATACAGCATTTAAGCTCCCAATAATTTTTTTAATTCGTTAGTCAATTCTGATATTTTTACGTTAATCTGTTCTGATTCCTGACGTAAATTCTTTATGCCGATAATTCCGTCAGCAAGTTCGCTTTCACCGAGCACAAGCGCATAAGCGGCGCCTGATTTATCAGCACGCTTGAACTGCTTCTTGAAATTGCCTCCGCTGCAGTTAAGCATAAGACGAAGATCCGGAATATCATTTCTCAGATTCTCGCTGATTGCAAAGGACTGCTTGACAGCCTCATCGCCCTGAGCGCAGAAAAATACATCAACCGCATTTTCCACATCGCTGTACCCGATGGTCTGAAGGAGAAGAACAAAACGCTCAAGTCCTATGGCAAAACCGACGGCAGGAGAAGGCTGACCGCCTAGCTGCTCCACAAGACCGTCATAACGGCCGCCGCCGCAGACCGTACCCTGAGAGCCCAGAGCATCAGTCACCCACTCGAAAACTGTATTGTTATAGTAGTCAAGACCGCGGACAAGCCGCTCATTTATGCGGTAGGCAATGCCGTTGGCATCGAGAATCTCTTTTAACCGGTTAAAATGTCTCCTGGTATCCTCGCCGAAGCAGTCGGAAAGCTTAGGAGCATTCTCAAGCAGTTTCTGAATATCATTATTCTTGGTATCAAGCACTCTGAGAGGATTGGTGTACATGCGTCGTCTGCAGTCCTCATCAAGAACATCCTCATGGGACTTGAGAAATTCAACAAGGGAATCACGGTACGCAGCCCGCTCCTGTGCGGAGCCGAGAGAATTCAGCTCAAGAACAAGATGATCCTGGATCCCGAATTTTTTCCAGATCCTCGATGTAAGAAGAATAACCTCGGCATCCATTTCAGGCTGGGCAACGCCGAAAATCTCCACACCGAACTGATGAAACTCGCGGTATCTTCCCTTCTGAGGACGTTCATGTCTGAACATCGGTCCCGTATACCACATGCGTCTTTCCTGATTGTGGATTATTCCGTGTTCAACACATGCGCGCACACACCCTGCAGTACCCTCTGGACGCAGAGAAAGTGAATCTCCGTTGTCATCGAAGGTATACATTTCCTTTTCAACAACATCAGTAACCTCGCCGATGGACCGGACAAAAAGCCCGGTGCTTTCAACAATCGGCATTCTGATTTCAGAGTAGCCGTAGGAGGAAACTGTGGATTTCAATACATTTTCGACCTTCTGCCACAGCGGTGATTCCTGCGGAAGAATATCCTTCATACCGGTTACGGTTTGAAACTTTACAGCCATAAAACAAAAAACTCTTACTTAAAATTCAACGTGAGGATCATATACATATGAGTGAAAATATGCAATGAGGAACTACAGAACCATATTCCGGCACTCCTGAGGGTGCTCCTGAAGATATTTCACTCTGCTGCGGATCTTCTCCTCGAGGAGATCAGCTATATGCTCATTGTCCAGGCGGTCAACTCTTGTGCCGTTTTCATAGTAACCGCACATATGCTTTGCACCTGCTACACCGATATCCGCAGAAATGCACTCTCCGGGTCCGTTGACCACACATCCTATAACAGCAACATTAAGAGGCATTGTAATATCTGCAAGACGCCTTTCAAGCTCGGCAACGGTTCCGATAACATCGTACTCCCTTCTTGAGCAGGTAGGACAGGCAATGAAATTTATACCGCGGCTTCTTATCCCGAGAGACTTAAGAATATCAAAACCTACCTTCACCTCCTCAACAGGATCGGCAGCAAGAGAAACTCTTATGGTGTCGCCTATACCCTCTGAAAGCATCATACCCAGACCTATGGCAGACTTTATGGAGCCGCTCCGGAGTCCTCCCGCCTCGGTGATACCAAGATGCAGAGGCTGCTCTATTTCCTTTGCAAGAAGACGGTAGGCATTCACAGTGAGAAAAAGATCTGAAGCCTTGACGCTGACCTTGAAATCAGGGTAATCATATTTTTCAAGATAGGCCACATGCCGCATAGCCGATTCCCGGAGAGCTTCAGGGGTAGGTTCACCGTATTTTTCAAGAAGATCCTTTTCAAGAGAACCTCCGTTAACGCCGATTCTTATCGGAATATTATGATCCCTTGCAGAATCTATAACAGCCTTGACCCTCTGCTCCGAACCGATGTTGCCGGGATTAATTCTCAGGCATGCCGCACCGTTGTCTGCAACCTTAAGTGCAATACGGTAATCAAAATGAATATCAGCAACAACCGGCACGGAAACCCGGCGCACAATCTCACCGAATGCATCTGCCGCATCCATGGACGGCACTGAAACTCTTACTATATCAGCTCCGGCCGCGGCGGCGGCATTAATCTGCCCTACCGTTGCCTCGACATCTGTAGTCAGAGTATTTGTCATGGTCTGGACTGAAACAGGAGCATCACCGCCCACCGGAACGCTTCCCACCATAATTTTTCTGGATTTGCGGCGAACTATACCGCTGCTGTTCTTATTCATAGACTATCATTTCTTCAATTCAATTCTGTAAGGAACACCGGATTTGGATCCTGATGTATCAACCCTGACTCCGTTGATATACACCTGCGCAAACTGCGGTGCACCCACAACAATTTTCGCCGGCAGCGATTCAAGTGTAACTTCAGTCTTTGAGTCTTTGCCGCAGACCTTGTTCAGAAGAGTCTTTTTATCAGCGTAGACACCAACCCAGCTTTCCCCTGAGCCGACATTAATCACAACCTCGTATCTGTCTGCACCGGCCAGCACTGCCGAACCGACATTTGCCTTAACTGCTGTAAGGGCAATGACTTCACCGGTCTGCACATTTTCATTATGAACTGCCGTCTCGCCTGAAATTTTTTCCTCAGACTCTGTAGAACTGCCGGAAGATGACGCGGTCTTTTCTGAATTCTGGGATTTAGGCGCGGTCTGAGCGGCGGAATTAACAGACAGATCCATTATTTCAATTTCATTTCCGTCTGAAATATCATCTTTCGAACCGGAGGCAAGCGACATCTCATATTCACTCTTGCGCTGACTGTTATGGATGTCCTGCTGTTTCTGAACATGATCCAGAATATCTATTTCACCGGTACCGTCACTTTCGACCGTAAGTTCTTTTTCCGCCTCAGCTTTTTTCCTGAGTTCCTCGGCACGGATGCGGGCCTGTTTTTCCGCAAGCTCACGCCTTTCCTTCTCTGCTGCAGCCTGCTTTTGAGCATCTGATTCTGCAGTTCTGAGATCTTTTTCTGAACTTTCAGTTCTGACCGCCGCATCACTTTCAGCATAGGATCTGCGATCAGCCTCTGCTCTGGCTTTTGCCTCAGCCTCGGCTTTTGTCGGAGTTTCAATCTTTTTCTGGTCACCGCCTGACGCTAGCGGTCCGGTATCAACCTCTGCCAGAGACGGTTTCTTGCCCGCTCTGACCTGAGCCTGCAGGGCCTCAAACTCCTTCTGCTTGATTTCTTCAGCACGGTTCACAACGGAATCTGCTGAAAAATTCTTTTCATCTGCAACAAGAGACTCGGGAGTTACATCGGCATATTCTTCAGGGATGCTTGTATCCTCCATAACTCTGACACCGTAATCAACAGGAATGGATGAATACTGAGAATTTCCCGTCATGGAAACATTCTCCGCTGTATCAAAAAATACCTTGTAGATAATGTAAACTACAAGAAGGACAGCCAGGACGGAAAGAAGAACAACGCCGGAATTCCACAAAAAGTTAACTCTTATTATGCGGCGCTTTTCGTTCTCCTGCTTGCGTATAATCTCCTGCTGACTGATCTCTGTCTCCTTCATGAGAACATCAAAGGCGTGAAGAACAGTCTGTTCGTCAACCTTCAGCAGCGATGCATAACTTTTGATGTAGCCCTTGACAAAGGTTTTCGCAAGGTTAGGCTGATTGTAGCGGTTGCACTCTATATCTCGAATGAGACTAGGGCGAAGTTTCAACCTTTCGGAAACATCATGAAGAGTCAGTCCCTGCATTTCTCTTGCACGGTTGAGAATTTCACCGGGAGTAAGTACAACATCGGGACTGCCGTTTTTCAAATCTTCCATATGAAGCTAAACCACCTCAGTAATTGTTTGACATATATCTTTTTGCTTCAACAGAATCAGGATAGCGGGTAACAAGCTCCTGACCGTAAATCTTTGCCTGTGCCGTATTGCCAGAGCCTTCCTCTATGCGAAGCTTGGTAAATAGAGAAAAAGCGTTCTCGGCGGCAAAGTGGGAATAACGATTCATCATTTCCTTGGCCTTGTTGAGATCGCCTACAGCAAGAGCAAGCTCCGCTCTGAAACCCAGAGCATACGGATTGTTGGAATTATACTTAAGAGAGCGATCAACATAACCTATGGCACGATTATCGTCACCCTGCTTAAAGGCGCATCGTCCTGCATTTACATAGGTTTCGGCAATTCTGGTGTATTTGGATATGGAAACTGCCTTTTCATACATCTGATACGCTTCAGCATACTTGTTCTGACTGCAAAGAAAGATACCGTAGTTGTTGAACACGTCACCCATATCACTGTATTTGCTCACAAGCTCATTGTAGGCTTTGTACGCATTTTCTATCTCTCCTACCGTCTGATAGTACCAGGCAAACGCAAGTTTGGCATCAAAGCAGTCCGGATTGATTTCCAAAGCCTTCTGAAGATTATCCTTTGCAAGCGTGGCCTGTCCTTCGTCAAGGAGATGAAGTGCTATTCTCACACGATTATTTGCCGCCCTTTCCCTATCCATTTCCTTTTCAATGTGATAGGTGTCCTTGCCGTCCATGACCAGATTTTCCTGAACACAGCCGCCGAACACTAAAGAAGCCAGACCAAGTACCAGACATGAAGAAAACTTACCCATGCTTATCTCCCAAAGGATCATATTCAATAATCATTCCTGCCGCAAAAAAAAACTTCAAGCAGCATAAACAGACAATCCGAACAGATATAAAGTAAAAACCTAAAAATATTATGCAACCTTTTTTATATGAGAATCCTTCAAAAAAAAACGGATCCCCATCAATAAAACACTCGGCGTACATTTTAACATTACAGACTTGATATTTACAGATCAACAGGGAAAAGATACTGCGGGAGGGAATTTCATTCCAGCGGAATCATAACCGGGTTAAAAGAGCGATACGGACTGACAGTCAGTCGGATACTGCAAAAGACCGGACCTGCAACGGCTTTTTTAAATCGTCAGATTCTGCCGTTACTGACTAAACCCGAAAAAAAAATCTGCCGGAAAACCCGGAAATTCATCGGGATACCGGCAAAAAAAGCAGACTTCAGTACTGTCTGAAGAAATTTAATTCCCCGCAGAATGAATTACTGCAAACAAAAAGATGAAAAAGCGGACACTGCGGTAAATAAAAAGAGCTCAGTCTGCATTTGTGCTGCAGACTGTCAGATCTCCATACTGTCCGCGCCTGCAGCGGATGCAAACCTGCGGAGTCTGTTTTCAACATTGCCGACCAGCTGACCGCACGCCGCATCAATGTCATCACCCCTGGTTTTTCTTACTACAACTGTATACCCTGCATCCATAAGAATCTGTGAGAAATGATTAATACGGTTACCGCTAGGCTTAAGATAGGCACAGTCGGGATGCGGATTGAAAGGTATGAGATTAATCTTGCACGGAACGTTTCTAAGCAGCTTGGCAAGCTCCCTTGCCTCCTTCTCCCCGTCATTAAAACGGTCGAGAAGCACATATTCAATAGTCACCCTGCCGTGATTGCCCTTGGATCGGGAGATATATCTGCGAACGGAGGCCAGCACCTCTTCAATAGGATATTTGTCATTAATAGGCATTATCCTGCTGCGAAGCTGATTGTTCGGAGCATGAAGAGACAGGGCAAGAGCAACATCGACATGATTGCATAGATCATCAAGAGCCGGAACTATCCCTGCGGTTGATATGGTTACACGCCTTTTTGAAAGACCGAACCCTCTGTCATCCAGCAAAATCTGGGCGGCCTTTACAGTATTGCTGAAATTCAGCAGCGGCTCACCCATACCCATCATTACAACATTGGTTATGGCCCGCTGTTCAGTCTTGTTTGTAAAGCCGAGGATCTTGGTTGCCCTCCATACCTGACCTACAATTTCACTTACTGTAAGATTGCGATTGAAGCCCTGCCTGCCGGTGGAGCAGAAACCGCAGTTCAAAGGACATCCCACCTGGGTTGAAATACACAGGGTTCCGCGATCATCCTCGGGAATAAAGACCGATTCAATCTCCTGACATCCGACTTTCATGGCCCATTTGATCGTTCCGTCAGAGGATCTCTGCTCTCTGCTGATCTGAGGGGCGGAAACTACGGCGCATTCAGACAGTCTGGCTCTGAGCTTTTTGTTGATGTCGGACATCTGCTGAAAATCATCAACGCCGTAATGATAAATCCATTTCATGATCTGTTCGCCGTGAAAAGTTTTTTCACCGATTTCCTGCATGAAATGGACAAAATCCTGACGGTTAAAATCCATCAGATTGACAAGTTCAGACATATACTCTGCAGCAGATTAACGTGAACGAGGGCAGATTTCGCTTTCTGAGAAGAAGAAATGAATTTCCTCACGTGCCGATTCCTCTGAATCAGAGCCGTGAACAGCGTTCTCCTCAATGCTCTTGGCATAATCTGAACGAATTGTGCCGGAGCGTGCCTTGCGCGGATCAGTGTCACCGATGATTTCTCTGTGCTTTCGAATCGCGTCGTCGCCTTCGAGTACAGAAATCATAACCGGACCGGAAACCATATAATCAACGAGCTCCATGAAGAAAGGTTTGTCACGGAGTTTGCTGTAGAAAAGCATTGCCTGCTCAGGACGGAAATGAACCATTTTTGCAGCAATAATTCTCAGTCCGGCGTTTTCAAAACGATGATATACATCACCGATAAGATCACGGGCTACAACATCCGGTTTAATGATAGAAAGAGTTCTTTGAAGTGCCATATCTAATTACCTCATTTATATTTTCCGGTACCCAACAGTCCGGAACACTACATACACCGACTCCAGATGTATGTCAGAAAAATTGACATTCTCCTCTGCCTGAGGGCAGAGGATTCCAATCAGTTCCCGCAGCAAGCTGCAGGCTGCTCTCGGCGGGTTCTTGCTGCAGTGACCGACAAGACGGTACACTTCACAAGCTCTGCGGCTATGCCCTAGCCTGATTTGCCGTCATTGAGAAACCGAAGTCTGTCTCTGTTGGCAAGAAGGATTATACCTAATTTTATGCCTAATGCCTTATATCCACGTCCCAAAGGTCGCGGTTTACGGCATGATCAGATAAAAGATCCACGGAGATCACCCAATCGGATCTAAAAATTTCCTGCAGTCACACATCTGTATTCGCCGCATCCGCTTTTCACACTGACCGCGGCCGCTGTCTCTGTATCAAAAGGTTCAACATACTCATTGAATGCCTTAAATCAAACCGAGACTTCCTGTCTTGACATCCTCCTCTGCCTGAAGGCGGGAGATTCCTACCAGTTCCCGCAGCAAGCTGCAGGCTACTCACGACGGGTTCTTGCTGCTGACCGACAATACGGTTCACTTCGCAAGCTCTGCGGCTATACAATAGCCTGGTCTGCCGTCACTGAGAAAGCCGAAGTCTGTCTCTGTTAGCAAAAGAGATTATACCTAATTTTATACCTTATATCCACGCCCTAAAGGACGCGGTTTTACAGCGCGATCTGATAAATTTTGACATAGATCTTGCAATAGAGCTGTAAAACAATGTCAGCGGCCTCTCGCAACGGGAAAAATGACCTGTAACCTCCGGCGGAGCCCGCCCCAGCTATCCCGCCGTCTGAAGCGGCGATGCATCACTTAAGCGTGATGATGCACCCTCTGCAGCGGGGTTCAGACAATTCTTAAAACATTCGTTCCCGTACTGTGCTAGTTCACGGTTTCAGACAATTTCCTGCAGCCCTCCGAGAGCGGTATCTGCCGCCCTGTCCGGCCGTCAGTCTGATGACAGTTTCATTTTTTGAAGAAAAGTCATGTTATCCTCAATGAACTTGACGATGCTTCTTACACCGTGTCCCTTGGCTCCGGGCAGAAACTCATCGGTTCCGGATTTCAGGAACGAACCTGAAAGGTCGATATGAAGCCACGGGATCCCGTCCCTTACAAAATGGGAGAGAAACGCAGCCGCCGTAGATGCCCCGGCATAACCTTCACCGGATGCACTGTTGGCAATATCCGCAAAATCACTTTTTATTTCATTGCGGTGCTTCACTGTAAGAGGAAGCGGCCATGCTGATTCATAAACGCTTTCCGCAGATTTCTTAAAGCCGAAGGAGAGTTTTTCATCAAAGCTGATGGCAGCGTTATATTCCCTGCCAAGAGCCACCTTCGCCGCACCTGTAAGAGTCGCCGCATCAATAATCAGTGCAGGACTTGATGCACTTGATTTAATCAGTCCGTCCGCCATTACAAGTCTGCCCTCGGCATCCGTGTTTTTAACCTCCACGCTCACACCGTTAGGGAAATTAATAACATCATCAACCTTGTATGCAGAGCCGCTTATCAGATTTTCTGCAGTGCACACATACAACTTAACATGAAGTTTCAGTTCCTTGAGAATTATAAGTGCAAGTACGCCGGCCAGAGTTGCGGCACCGCCCATGTCCGACTTCATGCTGCGCATATAGTCGCCGGTCTTTATGCTGTAGCCGCCGGAATCGAAGGTAATGCCCTTGCCGACAAGACATAAATCAACAGTTGAACTTCCGGTAGGATTGTAATCAATCATCAGCACGCCGGGCTGTCTGGAGGAACCGCTGCCCACAGTGTATGTGCCGATATAATTATGGATCCTGAGTTCATCACCGTAATACGCATTGGTTGTAATATTCTGTTTTCCCTTCAGCGAAAAAATAAAATTTTCAATTTCGGAAATAAGCTTTTCGGGATAAAGTTCTGAGGGAGCGGCATTAATCAGATCCCTTACCCATGTTTCCACCTTGATAAGATCATCAAGCCATCTGCTGTGACTGCCAAAGGAAAGTCGGTTTCTGTGCCTTGCATCAAAAAATCCCTGCCAGAACGCATAGATAAGTTCATCGGTCCAGTGTTCTCCGATAAGTTCGGCCTGGTTAAAACCCAAGGAATTCATGCGAACGGCTGCCATGCGGCACTGTCTGACAGCATCTGCACCCTCGGGTATGTGGATGATGGCGTCAGAATTTGAAAAACTAACTACTGCATCACTGCCCCATATTCCAGTGTGAGCCTTGTTAATAATATATACCTTCATATTTCCCCACCTATCTCAATGCCGCCAGAACTCTGGTCACGGCTCTAAACACAAAATCCACATCCTCGGATCTGGTAAAACGTCCAAGCGAAAAGCGAATGGAACTGTATGCCAGTTCCCGAGGCACACCTATCTGAGTTAAAACATAGGACGGCTCGACACTTGCCGATGTACACGCAGAACCTGTTGATACTGCAACATCCTTAAGATTGGATATCAGCATCTCACCGTCAACTCCGCCGAAATTTAAATTCAGAATTCCGCACACACGATGATCACCGCCTCCATTGAGTCTTACCTTCGGAAGTGTCAGAAGCTTGCGCTGAAGTTCATCTCTGAGTTTTCTGATTCTTGATGTCTCCTCGTCAAAGCACTCGGAAAGAATGCGGCATGCCTCGCCCATACCTACAATCTGATGTGTAGGCAGCGTGCCTGATCTGAAGCCCCTTTCATGCCCTCCGCCGTGCATCAGCGGAACAGGTTTGACATCCGGACTTCGCCTTATGTACAGCGCCCCTATGCCCTTGGGACCGTATATCTTATGAGCAGAAAGCGAAAGCATATCGACTCCAAGCTCTGAAACATCAATTTTTTCCTTACCTAGACTTTGGGCCGCGTCACTGTGAAGCAGAATACCGTGATTTCTGCATACCTGCGATATACCGGCGATATCATTGACAGTTCCGACTTCATTATTCACATGCATGATTGAAACAAGTATTGTTTTATCAGTTACCGCCTCCTCAACCTGCTGCGGAGAAACGGCTCCGGTTTTATCCGGTTTCAGGTATGTTACCTGAAAACCTCTTGTCTCAAGAAACCTGCATGTATCTATCACTGCCTTATGCTCCACGGAACTCGTGATGATATGGTTGCCGCGATCCGAAAGAGCTGCAGCAGTACCCTTTATGGCAGTGTTGTCGGACTCGGTCGCCCCGGATGTAAAAATAATCTCCCTGTGATCCGCACCGATAAGATCCGCAATCTGCGTGCGTGCTATATCCACCAGTTCAGCCGCCATCCATCCGTATGAATGAGTCTTTGACGCGGGATTTCCGAAAACACCGTCCATAGTAAGGCATTCAGCCATTTTTTCCGCCACTCTCTGATCTACCGGAGTAGTGGCCGCATAGTCCATATAAACAGGATTAGTCATAAGTTATTCTTCTCTGCTTTTTATTGTTCTGGTTACAGAAGTTAAAATACCGCGCAGAATGTTTATATCATCCCTGGTCAGATAAGGACGGGTGAATATTCTTTTGATTTTCCTCATTATCCCGCCTTTGTTATTTTCATGCAGAAAACCGGTATCGGTAAGAACATCGGAAAGATGCCGATAAAATCCTTCAAGCTCCTGACCGTCAGCCAAAGCCTGCTTTTCCTGAAATCTCAGACTGGATCTGGCTGGAAAATCGTCAGCAGGGAGCCCGACTGCACCTTTGCATGCGGTCCTTATTTCATAGCACAGAACCTGGACCGCCATGGCAAGATTAAGGGACGAATAACCCGGATCTGCATCAATCGTAACATGACAGTCGCAAAGATCTATTTCCTCGTTTGTAAGACCTGTACGCTCGCAGCCGAACACCAGAGCAATATTTCGGCCCTCACGGATAAATGCGACTGCAGTTTCACCCATTATTCTAGGCTGCATGGGTTCGCGCTCTATGCTCCTTCTTCTTGCAGATGATGCCACCGACAGTTCAACTCCGGATAAAGCCTCTCCCAGTGATCCGCAAATCACGGCATTTTCCAGAACGTCACTTGCTCCGGCCGAAAGCGCAACCGCCTCATCATTGATCCGAGCCTCAGGATTGACAAGATAGAGTTTCGAAAACCCCATTGTTTTCATAGCTCTTGCCGCGGAACCTATATTTCCAGAATGCGAAGTTCTGACAAGAACAATTCTGATACGGTCCAAAAGAAATAAAACATCACGGTCCGGATTGCCGCAATCTGAAGTTTTCTTCATTTCAGAGATCATTTTATGATTTTAATATTTAAAGTAAAAATGCAGAGCCAGATCAGAAAATAAATGCTCTAAAAATTCATACACATTCTGAGCCTTGGAAAGAATGAAATAAAGTCTGGCTGTCTCGGTAAGGCCAAGATGATAATACTTCATACCTACATAGTAATAAGCCTCGCAGAGACGTTCTGCCACCTCACGTTCATTCTTTGCTCCATCCCTGGCTTTTTTAATAATGTCGGAAGGTCTGTCGCTGTCAATAGACTGCAGGATTCTGTAAGGCCATGATTTTTTAATGTCCTCGGGGAAATCCTTCGACAGAAACTCCTTAATCATTTTTTCAGCTCTTGCCTTGTCAAAAGCCAGATACGATAGATAAAGATTAAGTTTGTTGTATACAAACCATTCATTTTTTTCATCGTAATATTCAGGCGCACTTTCAAAATTTGAAACGGCGGCGGCATAATTACCAAGAAAATAATTATTAATGCCTCTCGTCATAAAAAGTCCCTGAATGAGTACATCGTCTCCGCCGGACTGAATTACAATTTCCTCCGCCGCAGAAAGCAGACTGTTTGCATATTTAAGATCGAACTGAAGCTGCTGAAGCGCTGCAAGACTGTAAAACAGGTTGAATTTCGATTCCTTGGAAAATTCATCTGAAAATAATTCATTGATTAAATAGCAGATCTTCAGCATTGCTGAAACAGAATCACGTGATACGGGCAGATTCGACGATAAAACCCTCATGGATGCCTGGGTGCCGTATTCAAAAATACTAGAATACACCTCGGCAGGATGCAGATTTTTAAAACTTTTTTTGATATCGTCAAGATCAGTTACATCAAGGCGGGTAATATCAGGAGAAGAATTATGTTTGGCCTCTTCAGTTTCCTTTATGTAACGGTTCTTTTTTTCAACGAACCCAATAAGATCTGTAATCAAATCGGGATACTTCTTGTTAATACCATCAAGTACGGAAGCAATGTCTTCATGAAGACGTAGAATATTATTCTGAAACTCCTTGCTGGTGCCGTTAGCAATAATGAGTTCCTCAGAATTTAAAAACATGTCCGACGGATAATGATTTTCAACCGCAGGAACATTCGGGTTCACAGGATCAGCAACAGCACCGCATGAGACAAGAACCGCCACTATCGAAATCAGCACACCAATACGAGTTAAAGGGATCATTGAAACTCCAAACCAAATATTTATGCAATTCTACCACACCGCGAATGCGAAAATTGATATGCCTACACAAAAATGCTTGTTATCCGAAAAAAGGCGGCTGACTGACAGCCTCTCCTTTCTGAAAGGATGTGGTTACGCCGGTTCCCTAACCGCAAAAATTCAGAGAGAAAGCGGATCACGGAAGAAAAAAAATCCGTCCTTCCTGAAAGGAAAAACAGATTTCATTAGCCGCCGGCACATAACGGCAGTGAGACATTCAGACTGCCGGATACCGGAAAAAATCATACACCGGAGGGATTAATCCTCGTCAAGAACCTCTATTATCTCCTCGTCTCTCTTGATAGGAGGCGGAGGAATAAGATTCTCACGCTTCATGCCAAAAAACAGTGCAAGTGCCGAAGCAACATATATGGAGGAGAAAGTACCTACAACAATACCTACAGCCATGGCAAAAGAGAAGCCGAAGATCATCGGACCTCCTGCAAAGAGCAGAGCCAGAACCGTAAACATGGTCGTTCCCGAAGTTATTATGGTACGGCTTAGTGTTTCCGTTATAGAAACATCAAGAATCTCCTTCATGTCCATGTCACGTGCAATACGGGTATTCTCACGGATACGGTCAAACACAACGATGGTATCGTTAAGGGAATAACCGATAATTGTAAGAACTGCCGCCAGTACGGTTAAGTCAAATTCATACCCGAGAACAGAAAAAAGTCCGAGGGTAATAATGGTATCGTGAAAAAGCGCTGCAATCGCAGATGAGGCCATTCTCCATTCAAAACGCGCACCTACATAAATCAGAATGCACAGCATTGAAAGACAGATGGCAATGATACCGCTTGATACAAGTTCTGAACCGACAGACGGACCTACAAACTCTACCCTGTTAAGCTTTGAGCCTTCCTGAATACCTGCTACTGCATCGTAGATAAGACTGGTGGTTTTATCCTGATCCGCATCAGCTATAGGCTTTATGCGGATCATGACTATCTTTGAAGATCCGAAATGCTGTACTACAGGTGAATCCACTCCGACTTTGTCAATAGCCTTTCTGACATCGGCCAGATCCACATCCTTGGCATATTCAATTTCAAAAACAGTACCGCCGGTGAAATCAAGACCGAAATTCAGTCCCTTGACGCAAAGACAGACAATCGATGCAATAACCAGAACACTTGCCAATATAACAGCCGGAACTGAAATATGCATGAATCTGATGGTTTTCTTTGGATTTATTAATGTAAACATTAGCGTCTTCTCCTATTATATTGGCAGTTTCTTGATACTGCGACCGCCAAAGAGAGCATTGACAACGCCGCGGCTTACTGTAATGGCAGTAAACAGAGAGCATACAATACCAATCATAAGCACCAGAGCAAAGCCCTTGACCGATCCTGTTCCCACCGCAAACAGAACAAGAGCAGTTGCCAGTGTGGTCAGGTTGGAATCAAGAATTGTTACAAAGGCCTTTCCGTATCCTTCGTTAATTGCCACCTGCACGTTTGATCCTTTTTTGAGTTCTTCACGAATACGCTCAAATATCAGAACATTTGCGTCAATGGACATGCCGAGAGTAAGAACGATACCTGCAATACCAGGCAGAGTCATAACAGCTCCCGGAATGACAGACATTACACCCACAAGAAACAGAAGATTGCAAATAAGCGCAAAATCAGCTATGAGACCGAAAACATTGTAATAAATCGCTATAAATATAAGCACCGCAGTCATACCGAAAATCATAGCTTTCATTCCGGAATCAATGTTCTGTTGACCGAGACTAGGTCCGATTGTACGCTCCTCTGCAATCTTGATCGGAGCAATAAGAGCGCCTGCGCGCAGTATCAGAGCAAGATTATGAGCCTCTGTCGGATTGTCGATACCGGTAATTCTGAAACTTGAACCGAGCTGAGTCTGTATTGTAGCCATATTGGCAACAGTCTTCTTTGTTTCAAAAATGGTGGATCCATCCGGTCTTGTCTTGTCTGTAGCCTTCTGTTCAATAAAGACTGTAGCCATCAGAGCACCGACATGATCACGGGTGAAGCTGGACATACGGCTTCCGCCCTCGCTGTCGAGCTTGATATTTACCTGAGGACGTCCGTACTCGTCAAAACCGGAACTTGCATCGGTAATATGCTCTCCGGTCAGAATTACATGCTTGTCAAGAACAGCGGTTCGACCGTCGGCAGTCGGCAGAACCTCAACATCAGAACCGACTGAAGCGTTTGCTGCAGACTCGATATCAGCTGATTTGTCAACCAGTCTGAATTCAAGAGTAGCTGTAGCGCCGAGGATTTCCTTTGCCCTCGCTGTATCCTGAATACCAGGAAGTTCAATTACGATACGATCACTGCCCTGACGCTGAACAAGAGGCTCTGCTACACCGAGTTCATTAACACGGTTACGTATGATGTTGATATTCTGATCCACAGCCATGGTCTTAAGTTCCTGGATGCGATCTCTGTTGAATGCAACCTCGACAATATACTTTTCTCCGTCAACCGTGCTGTTGAACATTACTCCCGGAACCTTGGTCTTGAAAACATCAACCGCGTCGTCGCGATCTTTTTCCTTGGCGAAGGAAACCCTGACCATGTCCTCGCCGATACGGACGGAACCGCCTCTTATCTTGGCATCCCTGAGAATTGTACGAAGATCCTGAACCAGCTGCTGATAAGCCTTGTCCATCGCGGTTTTCATATCTATTTCTTCAAGAAAATGAACACCGCCGCGCAAATCAAGACCTAGCTTCAAAGGGGTGGCACCGATGGCGGTCAGAAATTTAGGAGTGGACGGAGCCAGATTAATGGCAACAGAGTAGTCGTCACCGAGTGCCGATGCGATAAGGCTCTGAGCCTTCATCTGATTTTCCTCGTTATCAAGGCGAACCAGAAGCTGACCTTTCTCCAGTTCGGTCTCTTTTACCGGAATGCCGGCATCCTTGAGAGTCTTTGCGATATCATCAGCAACATTCTGAGTCACCTCGACACCCTTTTTACCGGAGACCTGCACAGCCGGATCTTCACCAAACAGATTAGGAACCGCATATATCGCTGAAAGAACAATTACAACGATAATTAGCAGATTCTTCCATAACGGAAATTTATTCACTTATCAAACTCCTACTACTTCAATCCGCCGATTGTACCCTTAGGCAAAATATGGACAATTGCATCCTTGGCAAAAGTTACCGGAACATCATTGCTGATATTGATAACAACATAGTCGCTGTCAGGCTTATACTCCTTGACAATGCCGCACATGCCGGAACGAAGCATGATTTCATCACCTACAGTGATCTTGCTTAAAAGTTCCTCCTTCTGTTTCATTGCCTTACGGTTAGGCTTAATGGTAACAAAATACATCATGGCAATAAAAATGACCACCATGATGATAAGCATAGACCAGTCACCCTGAGGCTGCTGTGCAGCCCCGTCCGCGGCGTATGCTACAGAAAAGAAATCCATAATTTAACCTCAATAATCAAAACAAAAAAAACTAAAGCGGAGGAACATCACGACCGAGTCCGTGATAAAAATCCGCTACAAAATCATCAAAGGTGCCCTTCTCAATGCTGGTTCTGATTTCAGACATCAGTTCCTCATAATAAAACAGATTATGTATCGTATTGAGACGATCACCAAGAATCTCGTTGCATTTATCCAGATGATGAAGATATGCTCTGGAGTAGTTTCTGCATGTATAACAGCTGCAGTTCCCGTCAACAGGCGCCGTATCCTTTGCATACCTGGCATTCCTCAGTCTGAGAACACCTGATCTGGTAAAAAGATGCGCATTTCTGGCATTGCGTGTCGGCATCACACAGTCAAACATATCAATACCGCGTCTGACACCCTCAACAATATCCTCGGGCCGTCCTACGCCCATCAGGTATCTTGGTTTTTCCTGCGGAAGAAGCTCCAGAGTAAAATTAAGAATACGCTCTCTTTCCTCCTTGGGCTCTCCCACGGCAAGACCGCCTACGGCATAACCGTCAAAACCGATCTCCAGCAGTTTCTGAACAGACTCCCGTCTTAACCTCTCAAAAACCCCGCCCTGAACAATACCGAACAGTGCATTCGGATTTCCAAGACGATCAAACTCATCCCTTGATCTCCTGGCCCAGCGCATGGATAGCTCCATTGATTTGCGGGCATAATCCTCAGTTGCCGGATAAGGAGTGCACTCATCAAAACTCATTACAATATCGGAACCGAGATCATACTGAATCTGCATGGAAATCTCCGGGGAAAGAAAAATCGGAGATCCGTTTATAGGATGTCTGAAGTGAACGCCCTCTTCAATTATCTTTCTGATTTTCCCGAGACTAAACACCTGAAAGCCGCCTGAATCAGTAAGAATAGGCCGCTTCCAGTTCATGAAATCATGAAGATCGCCGTGTGCCTTTATTACATCTGTACCGGGACGCAGCCACAGATGAAAGGTGTTTCCGAGTATGATTTCAGCATTGATACCTTCAACCTCCTCGGGTGAAAGTCCCTTGACAGTGCCGAGGGTTCCTACTGGCATAAAGGCCGGTGTCTGAACTGAACCGCGTTCAAAATCAAGACATCCCCGTCTGGCACTTCCGCTTCTTCCCAGGAGTTTAAATTTCATCAGGAGAATCCTTTCTGGTTACGAACATTGCATCACCATAGCTGAAAAAACGGTATTTCTGCGCCACAGCATGATTGTATGCATCCATTGTATGTCTGTAACCGGCAAAAGCCGATACAAGCATAATAAGCGTTGACTGAGGAAGATGGAAATTTGTAACCATCGCATCTACAACTTTAAATTTATAGCCGGGATAAATAAAAATATCGGTAAAATCACTGTATTCACCCAGTTCTTCAATATTTTCACACTTTCCTGCGGCGCTCTCGAGAGTACGGACCGATGTGGTGCCCACAGCCACAACTCTGCCGCCGGACGCTTTTGTCTCACGAATAAGCCGTGCTGTATTTTCAGACATGCAGGCATACTCGGAATGCATATGATGCTCTTCGATATTCTCCGTCTTTACGGGCTGAAATGTACCGGCACCCACATGAAGCGTTACAAAGGCCGTATTAATCCCCTTCTCCCTGATACGCTCCATGTATGGCAGATCAAAATGCAGACCGGCCGTCGGGGCTGCCACGGCCCCCGGATTTTTTCCATAAACCGTCTGATAATCATCACGATCTGCCTTCTGATCAGGTCTTACGATATACGGAGGCAGAGGAACGTGACCTATCTCGTCCAGAATATCCAGCACCGGTTTTGCAGCATCCGCGAAGCTTACCTCAAACAGATCATCCTGACGCCCTGTAACACACGCCTCGTAACCGCCGTCAAAAACAAGTCTCGACCCTACCTTAGGGGCTCGTGAGGAGCGGATGTGAGCAAGTATATTCTGTTGAGAAACCAGACGTTCAACAAGTAGTTCAATTGCCCCTCCGGTGGATTTTGCACCGAATATACGCGCAGGTATAACCCTGGTATCATTGAACACCATCAGATCACCGGGATTAAGATAATCAATTAGAGAGGTGAAAACTGCATCAGTCACCCCACCGCTGTTGCCGTCAAGGCACAACAGTCTGCAGGACGTCCGCTCCCTGCACGGATACTGAGCTATAAGTTCTTTAGGAAGTTCAAAATCAAAATCTTTTAACCGCATCAAATACATACTCCACGAGGCACGCCGATTTTACCGCAAATGAGCAAAAAACTCCACGAGGATCACAAAATTTAGAAGTTTCCGGCAGAAGCTGCAAAGAAAAAAGGGAATTAATTCTGATAAGAAGCGTATCGGCCGGAACAAAGCGAAACAATCATTCAACACTTACTAGATAGGGACAAAATATTAAATGACAAATAAATGATAAATAAAAATGTGATCAATGTTGTACTTTTCCAAAATTTTGTTATAATGATCACATATTTGATTTGTTAGTCTTAATATTCCTTTTGCAAATTGCATATGCAAGCTCCTTAAGTGCATTTAAGGAGCCTTTTTTTTGCCCTTAATTTTCAAACCGAAAGGATCGGCGTTAAAAATAAAAAAGCCTGATCCTTAAATAAGAACCAGGCCGGCTGAAATCAGAAAAATATATGTCAGTTCAACAGACTTTTTGCAGCATCAGAGGTTTTTTCCAGAGCCTTTTCCTTTGCTTTCTCCTCAGCCTTAGCCTTTACGCTGTCAACTCCGGCATCAAGAAGAGATGACGAACCGGATGAACCGCCTGTCAGAGCGTCCTTTGCCGCATTTACTTTGTTTGCCGTATCAACCGCTGTTCTGGCACTGTCTACCTTATCCTTAGCACCTCCTAAAGCAGATGAAGCACTGCCCAGTGCTGAATCAGCCGAGGCTGCCTTGTCAGATACAAGCCCAGCAGTTGAAGTTATCTGCTTGGCACTGTCTACCTTATCCTTTGTTGAAGAAATAGCACTGCTTGCTGAATCAAGAGTTTCAGTATCAAGAGCAAGCACTGATCCTGCACTGACAAGTGCTGCCGAAGCAAAAATCAATCCTAAAAGTGACTTCATAAAACCTCCGAGTTAAAAAAAACAACAGAGTAATTCTACAACAGACTACCTGTATGATCCCTGTTTCTAGTTAAATAATGATACCTAAGGCATAAAACAGGAGTACCTGCTTAAAATCATTTGCTAAACAATAGATTTATACGGACGATAAATTTATAGGAACAGATCAAAAAGGGAGTGATGCAACATGAGTCTATACATCACAAATACATCTCTTTTCCGCACGGGAAGGCAACTGAACAAAGTGACAAAATCCCTTGAAGTCAGCTATAAAAGACTTGCTTCAGGACGAAGAATCAACAGTGCAAAGGATGATGCTGCCGGACTTCAGATAGCAAATCGTATGACAGCACAAATTAACGGTCTGACCCAGGGCAACCGCAACGCCAATGACGGAATTTCACTTGCCCAAATTGCCGACGGAGCAATGGATGAAATGGAGAATATGATTCAAAGACTCAGAACTCTTGCTGTTCAGTCATCCAACGGCACGTATTCCGCTGATGAAAGACAGGCAATGCAGGAAGAATCCGACGAACTTATGAAGGAGCTTGAACGCATCGCAACCTCGACAAAATGGGGAGGAAAAATCAATATTCTTGACGGCTCACACAACAACGGCTGTTTCACACTTCAGGTCGGGGCATATGCAGGTGACACAATTGATCTTAACATTCAGGACGTCAGCTACAAGGCACTGCTCGGCAGCGCAACGGCGTCCGGTCTTGCATTCAATACAACTTCAACATCAGTTGACGGCACCAACGGAAGCGTGAGCATAATGAATGAAAGCGATGCACAGCAGGCTATTGATGTATATGACAGCATGATAAGCTACATCGGCAAAGCCAGAGCAAAATGCGGTGCTGTCACAAACCGGCTTGAAAGTGCCATAAGCAACCAGGAAAACATAATTGAAAACGTTTCAGATGCAAGATCAAGGATCATGGATACAGATTATGCAGCTGAAGTTGCAGAAATGTCGAAAAACAGCATTCTACAGCAAATTGCTGTGACCATGATGGCAAGGATTCAGCAATCCCATGCCAGCATGCTCCTGTCTCTGCTTGGCTGATCCGCCAGATAATTACACATCTGTCTGCCCGAAAGAAGACGGCATCCGCATGTTTTAAACTGCCTGAACTCTAAAGTGCCACTGATAACAATGCCAAACAAAAAAAAGGTGTCCTTACGGACACCAATTCAGTTTGGCAAATATAGTTTTTGTAATTAATTCTTATTATTCATTAAGCACGGTTATACTTAGCTGTTCTTGGGAATGCAATTTCATTCTCATCAAACAGATAGCATGCCTGAGGTGGAATACCAACAACAAGAGTATCACCGGTATCAACAGGGATTTCAGAAGCAGCCTTGACGGTAAAGTCCTGGTTGTCGACATCCATGTAAACAAAGGACTCAGCACCGAGATGCTCTGCCACGTTTACAAGACCGTTGATTCTGCCGGTCGCATCAGGATGATCAGTTGGAACCAGATGCTCCGGACGGATACCGATTTCAACAGGATCACCAACCTTCGCGCGGCGTGCATCAACACATGCAGTAATAATATCGCCTGTATTGAGCTTAACCTTGCACTGCTTTTCCTGAATATCAAGAAGTGTACCCTTGAGGAAATTCATCTTTGGTGAACCGATAAATCCTGCAACAAACTTGTTCTGAGGATTGTGATAAAGCTCAAGAGGTGAACCGAACTGCTCAAGATTGGTTTCCGCATCCTCCTTGAGAGGGCTGAGAACACAAATCTTGTCAGCAAGAGTCATAGCTTCAACCTGGTCGTGGGTAACATAAATAATTGTTGCACCCAGTTCCTGGTGAAGTTTGGCGATTTCAATACGCATCTTGACACGAAGAGCAGCATCAAGGTTCGAAAGCGGTTCGTCGAACAGGAATACGGAAGGATGCTGAACAATGCAGCGGCCGATAGCAACACGCTGACGCTGACCACCAGACAGAGCTTTAGGCTTGCGCTCAAGGAACTGCATAAGACCAAGCATTTCTGCAGCCTTGTTAACACGTTTGCGGATAGATTCCTTATCAACCTTCTTCAGGGTAAGACCGAAAGCCATATTCTTGAACACATCCATATGCGGATAAAGAGCATAAGACTGGAACACCATACCGATATTACGGTCTACAGGTGGAACGTCATTCATATACTGTCCGCCGATAAGCAGTTCACCGGAGGTAATATCCTCAAGACCGGCAATCATACGCAGAAGTGTTGATTTACCGCAACCAGATGGTCCTACGAAAACAATAAACTCACCATCTTCAATGTTCATGTTGATATTGCGAAGAGTATCCTTCAAAACACCTGGTCTATAATTCTTTAAAACATTCTTTAATACTACGTCAGCCATAAATTTCTAAAGCCTCACAAAAATAAATCTTTCAAAAGAGAACCCTGAACGGGTTCTCAAATAATACATTAACCCTTTACGCCACCGGCGGTCAGACCACCAACGAGGAACTTCTGAGCACAGAGGAACACGATGGTAATAGGCAGACCGGACATAACAGCGGCCGCGGCGAAGTCACCCCACAAGTAGTTCTGCGGATACAGATACTGCTGAGCACCAACTGCAAGAGTCAACTGATCAACAGGAGCCGAAGTCAGCAGCAGAGATGCAACAGGAACCTCTGTAATGGTACCTATAAATGAAAGGATGAACACAACCGCAAGAATCGGAACTGACAGCGGCAGAAGAACAAGTCTGAATGCCTGCCATGGAGTAGCACCGTCAATAGCTGCAGCTTCTTCCAGTGAAGGGTCGATAGTTTCAAAATAACCCTTAATTGTCCAGATGTGCAACGCAATACCGCCCATGTAGGAAAGTATCAGACCGCCGTGGGTATTAAGACCGACAGAAGGAATATACTCGCCGAGTTTGTCAAACAATGCATAGATAGCAACCAGAGCCAGCACTGTAGGGAACATCTGAACAATAAGCATAATGTTCAGAATTGTTTCCTTGCCGTGAAAGCGCAGACGGGCAAAGGCGTATGCTGAAGTTGTTGACAGAGCAAGTATAAAGAATGATGTCAGCACTGCAATATATATAGAATTCCACAGCCAGTGAAGTACTGGGAAAGGCGGCTGAACAAGCTTGCCGTTGATTTCAGTAGGGTAACCGAAAGCCAGTTTCCAGTGTTCCAGAGAGAACTCATCACCAGTTGGAATAACACTACCAACAGAGAAATTACCATGACGGAACGAAATCGCTGTTACCATCAGAAGAGGGAACATGATCAGCATGATAAATGCAAGCATTATCATGTGCGCAACGATAACTCTGTATTTAATTGATTTAGGTTGAACAATAGCCATTTATCTGCCTCCTTATGACATAGCCTGATCTTGAGCCAGCTTACGAGTGAACCACAATTGAACTACTGCAATTGCACCGACCAGCAGGAAGATAAGTGTAGCTATAGCAGCGGCAAGACCATAGTTCTGACCACCATTACCCTGGAACGCTATACGGTATGTATAACTTACGAGCAAGTCAGTCTCACCGGCCTGCGGATTAGCATCAAGGATATCTGGTGAACCGTTAGTCAACAACTGAATAAGAACGAAGTTGTTGAAGTTGAATGCGAATGATGCAATCAGAAGCGGTGTTAAAGGCTTAATCAGCAACGGAAGAGTAATCTTGAAGAAGTTGTTGATGAAGGATGCACCGTCCATTGCAGATGCTTCGTAAAGATCATCCGGAATAGATTTCAGAAGACCCATGCAGAGAATCATCATGTATGGATAACCGAGCCATGCGTTAACAATGATAAGCATGGATTTAGCCCAGAAAGGACTGTTAAACCATGCGATATCCTCCCAGGTTCCCGGAAGAATGCTCATGACACTGCGGATGATGGCATTAATTTCACCGTAGCTTTCATTAAACAGACCTCTGAACACCAGAATGGATATGAAGGCCGGAACCGCATAAGGAAGTACAAGGAAAAGACGATAGATACTGCGTCCCTTGAGGAATTCCCACTGAACAAGGCAGCCCAGAACCATACCAATTGCCAGAGTAATGAATACTGTCAAGGCGGCAAAAACGACGGTCCAAATGAAGATCTTGATGAATGGCTTACGAACACCCTCATCCTTTGCAATCTGAGCAAAGTTCTTGAAACCTACATAAACTTTGAAGCCAGGAACATAGTTTTCACCGACTGCACGACCTTCATCATCAAGGTAACGATAGAAGCCGACTTCCTCATCAGGAGCGAAGTACTTGCTTGTTTCATTATCTTTCAAAAGGTTTTTGTCACTGATAAAGCGACCGCCAGGAAGAGTTGCACCGAACTTAACCTGGTCATACTTGTTGATAACAGCTTCAAACTCGCGGAACTTAGTCTTCTTCAGATGAATACTGCTGTCTGGGAGAACCAGAGATATATGATCAAGACCGGTTTTGTATGTTACGTTAACATCCTTAGGAAGTGCAACGCCCTGCAGATTCTTTGTACATTCGTCAAAGGTAAGATCATTGCCTTCAGAATCCTTACAGTTCTTGAACTCTTCCGGACCGTCCCACTTTGAAAGGTTAACGTTGGTAATAGGTATAGATACAAGACCCTGAAGTTCGGAACTTGGCTTCAGTTCAAAGAAATCAGACATGAAAAGAGCCTTGGACTCATCACTCTTCTGAAGGAAAACCTGAGCCTGACGAACCAGAGAATTACTGTTTGAAGATTTTGGCTTGAGAGTAAGCTTAAACTGATAAAGACCACCGCCTTCCTGACCTTCCGGTATTGAATAGGTCTTATTCAAATGAAACTTCATAGCTCCGTCTTGAGTCAGAGTATGATCACCGGAATAGTTAGTGAAAGCGATAGAAATCGTGTAAAGCATCGGGAATATGATGAACGTGGCCATGCCGGCAATGGCAGGGTACGCATATCTGTGTGCATAAGTTCTGTTGCTAAGAAAAATGACAACACCTGATGCCACTAAAACCACAATCAATAGAGGGAATGCCACATCACCTCTAAGATACATGTTTACAACCATGTATCCGGAATACATAACAATTAAAAGGACAACAAGCCACTTCAGCCACGACAGTGGAGACTGAATTTCTGACTGCTTCCCTATTGCTTTTTGATCCATACAAAAACCTTAAAATGATTTGCCAAAAAAAAAAGCCCCCTCAAGCTTTTCAGAGGGAGCCCATATATATTACTGAACGATACGCTGAGCAGCAGTGCTTAATGCGTCATCGGTAGACTGACGACCGGTTGTAGCATTCTTAAGAGCCTGACCGAAAGCTGACCAGAATCTGTTCATTTCAGCAACGTTAGGCATTGGCTCGCCAGCAACAGCGTTAGCCATGGTAGCCTTGATTCTTGGGTCCTTTTCAAGACTCTTCTGGAAAGACTTGAGTGCAGCAGCACCTAAAGCCTTGTCTTCGTTGACAACTTTAAGACCTGCATCGGTAAGGAGGTAGTTCTCGAGGAATGCAATTGCAAGTTCCTTGTTTGGAGACTGTGCATTGATTGCAAGACCCTGAACACCAACGAAAGCCTTGGCTGGCTTACCAGCGAGCTTAGGAAGCGCATTTACAGTGTACTTAACCTTGCCATCATAGTTTGACCATGCCCATGGACCGGTAATGATACATGCTACATCACCCTTAGCAAAGGATGAATCCATAACACCGTAATCAACACCCTTCTCCATTACCTTGTTCTTTACCATATCAACAATAAACTGAACACCCTTCTTGGCGCCGTCATTGTTAACACCGGTATCCTTAACGTCATACTGACCAGGACCAGTCTTCTTGAATACATAACCGCCGTTAGCAGCAATCAGAGGATATGAGAAGTATGGATTGGTGTAATCCCACATGATTGCATGCTTGCCTTTAGCCTGCATATCTTTCTCGAGCTTAGCAAAATCTTCAAAATTTGCTGGAGCTGTCTTTACGAGATCCTGGTTGCAGAGAAGAGCGATAGCTTCTACAGAAATTGGATAACCGTAAATCTTGTTGTCAATGGTAAGAGCATCCCATGCGAACTTCTGGAATTTATCCTTAAGAGCCTTATTAGGATTCAACTCAGAGAGAAGACCAGCCTTTGCCCATTCACCGAAACGGTCGTGAGCCCACATGAAGATATCAGGTCCGTTGCCAGTAGATGCAGCCTGCTGGAACTTGTTCTCTACTCCGTCTGGATGAGCAACTTCAACTGGAACACCCTGCTCTTCTGTAAACTTCTTGCCTACATTGGCTATACCGTCGTAAGCCTTATCACCGTTAACCCAGATAACCAATTTGCCTGCTTCAATACCGGCGCTGGCCATAGTTGATAAACCTAAGGTAGCAGCAGCGACTACAGTAGCAATAATCTTCTTTTTCATTAGTCATTCCTTTTAAAAGTTACATAGTTATGAAGTATACCCTTCACAGTGCGCATATTATTAGATCCGGACTTAATAACATTTGACGCAGATCTCATTTTTACAAAAAAAAACAGTCATACACTCACAACAAAGAGATACCACTTTTGTTCTAGCATATTCTGCATGATGAATTCATTCTTACAGTCAGCTATACCTACCAAACAAAGAGATCATAACAACTAATTCCAAAAAATCACTTTTTTAAAGAATTCCTTGAATGAATTTTTGATATGGATTGCATTTTTAAAGATTTTAACGGCGGAATTATTTTGAACTGTATATTGTATAATCAATTGCGCACGGTAACTATATAATGTATGACATGCACTGCATACCGGATAGGATCCTTTTTTTGATAAAATCGCAAATCAAACAAAAAATTTGATAAAATTACACAGTTTTGAGTAAACAGGCAAAGGTTTAATGAACAGTTATCAGAAGCGACTCTCCTATCACGATCGTGTGGCATTCCGCGTGGAATGGAGTCACTGGTTTGTTTTCTTTAATGTTTTTATCTCCATAGCCATAGCTGTAAGGTATTTGCTCAACTCACCGATTAATCCCACAACAGCCTCCGTCATATATGGGGTTGTTTCAGTTATCGGACATTTCTGGTTCATAAATTTCGTCATATTTCTTCTCTGTCTTTTTCCTCTGTCGTTTGTGACTCCTGGAAGCAGCAGGATCTTTAAGATTCTTGCCACAGCCGTTCTGATACTGTCACAGACGGTGCTTCTCATAGATACGCAGATTTTCCACAAGTTTCATTTCCATCTGAATCTGCAGCTTATTCAGATCTTCACTGACAATTCCAATTATCACTCCGGAATGAATTTCAATTTTCTTCTTATTGTCATTCCGATTCTGATCGGAGTTGAAATTCTGCTGGCGTATTACGCTTCATACAAGGCTGACAAGCACCGGACGAACTGGATTGCACGCTTCTTTGTCATATCATTTGTGGTATGCTTTGCAGCGACTCATCTTCTCCATATCTGGGCTGACTACTCCGAATACGAGCCAATTACAGATCAGGAGTCCACTCTTCCTCTTTCCTATCCGATGACAGCAAGAAGCTTTCTCAACAAAAATGACTGGCTTATTCTGCCGCAGCCTGACAAAAACCTGGATCAGTACAATACTCTCAACTACCCGCTGAGCCCTGTCAAAGTAAATCCGAACAATGCAAAGGAATTCAGTTATCTGTTCATCACTGTAAAGAGTCTTTCATATGAAGCGGCCGATGAGAAGAATATGCCGTATCTTGCATCGCTCCGCAGTACAGGAATTGATTTCAGGGAGCACTACGCCAACGATACCGACATGGAAAACGCATGTTTCAGTCTTTTCTACGGACTCAGTCCCCAGTACCGCCGCTCCTTTACCCGTTCAGAAATCACACCGATGCTTATAGATGAATTTCAGAGGCAGTCCTACACGATTACGAGAATAATCTCCTCATCATCAGGAACACCTGCCGAAGCTTCCGTATTCACAGGACTTAGAACCAAAAACGGCGGATATGAAAAATCAGACAATGAAACAGTAGCTGCCGCTGCAGACTATATAAGTAAGAACTGGAGCCGGAACTCCAAAAACGTGCTATATGTTTCACTTGAAGCACCGTCTCTGAGTTTTACCGACAGTAAAGCTACAAAGAGCAGAAATCAGCAGCACTACGAAAAGGCTCTGAAAAAGACCGATGCAGGAATCAGGAAGATTCTTGAAGTTCTGGCATCAACCGGAGAATCACAAAATACTGTTGTAATAGTAACCGGACTGAACGGAAAATCACTTTCTGATAACAGTGAGGCATCAGTAAATCTCTCATATGATTCGCTCCATGTTCCTTTTCTCATCATCCATCCTGATTTGGAACCGCGGTCTGTAGACTATCTTACATCACATACCGATGTGGCGCCTACACTGCTTTCATCAGACTTGGGTGTAACAAATTCTCTGTCAGATTATTCAAACGGCTACTCACTGTACGGACAGGATCGTGACAGTTTTATTCTTGCCGGAAACTACCGCAAAGTAGGAGTAATAGAAAAAGAACAGATAACTCTATTTACAAAAAAAGGAACCTACATGGTTACCGACAGCAGAAACGGCAATAAAGCCAAGGAGTCTAGTATCACAATGCAGACTCTCATCAGGGTTACTAGACAGCTTCATAAATTTTTTAGGAACTAGGCATAACAATGATTATTGAAATTGACAGAACCAACGTACAGAGCACCATCATTGAAGGCTCGGTCGACAGATACGTGGTTGTTTATCTTTTTGATCCCCAGGATGAAAAAACAGGAGCATTAACATCATCACTTGAATTCCAGATAGGCGAAAATCAGACCATTACACTTGCAAAGGTCAATCTCAGAGAAACTCCGGAGCTTTCAAGAATGCTTCCGATATCGGCCCTCCCTTCTCTCATTGTAATCAGAGACGGACAGATGGTGGACAGACTCGAGGGAGACGATGCCTATACATCAAGCAGCGAATTCATTAAGAAGTTTCTTCCCCAGGAGGATGAACTTCTCTACCAGGATGCTGCGGAACATCTCAAGAATGAAAGGCTTGATGCCGCAATGGAGAAGATAGCAGCGGCCATAGCCATCAAGGATAAAGCACTCTACAGACTTACAAAGGCTGATATTCTCATAAAGCAGAATAAGCTTGAAGAAGCCGAAGGCATCATCAGCGGACTGAGTATGCAGGAACAGCTGGATAACGATGACTACTACAAGAACCTTCAATCAACCCTGAGCCTTGCCAAGCAGGCGGCAGCTGATTCACCGATTGAGGATTTGAAAAAGCAGGCCGAGGAAGATCCGGACAATCTTGAATTAAAAATAGAGCTGGCGGTGCAGTACAACAAACTGAACCAGAAAACAGAGGCTCTTGATCAGCTGTACGAAGTTCTTAAAAAGGATCTTAACTACAAAGACGCAAAAAAAACATACCTTGATATTCTGGAGACCATGGGCAGCAGTTCAACAGTTTCAGGATACCGCAGAAAACTGTACACACTGATGTACTGATTAACCACCTTATTAAAATTTAAAGAAACACTCTGCACCGAACATATATAATGGCGGTGCTTTTTTTTGGTTCTTTACAAATTCCTGTTGAAACTACGCTGACTAAACGACTGAACTTTGGCCCGTAGTGTTCTCACCATTAAAAATGCATTTCAGCGGTAACACCGGTGGCTATACGAACACAAGTTCTTGAGGATCATATGTCTGAGAATGACATGATAGCAGCGTGGCTGATTCTAAACCCCTGCAAATAATTATTCCAAACCGATGAGTTCTGCATATTTGGAATAAATCATGGTTCTCTATAAATTTTAGTTGGATGGTTAAATCTTAGACAGCTCCTAAATTAAGAACTGTGAGGATATTTAAAGAGGTAGTTTATCCTTATAAAATATGAAATTAGAACAACAAAATAAGGAAA
>JAEEOK010000012.1 GCA_016284235.1 Succinivibrionaceae bacterium | reverse complement strand
ATCGTGCTATCACGGGAAATGTAGAGATAAGGATTTTGAGCGACGGAATATTGCTACCTTTCAGAAATAAAGGAGCTTTTCATAGGTACAGATTTCTCAATGATTGTGATTAAAGTCGGCTATAAGTCCTATCTTGTAAACATTACGGATGCCGGTAAAGTTGATGTGCACAGAAAACTCGGTTTTTTCGGAAAGCTTTTCATTCGTAACAGTCATACTGCCACAAGCATCAGATTCGAAAATAAAATATCCGAGCTGATAAGTAAAAATGAGTTTGTGGCAGTTAAGAATTCCAAAGATCAACTGAGTAATATCATTCGTAATTCGGGAGATAAAAAAGTTGTTGAGGTTGCAAACTACGGCATGCACGAAAACCGCGTGAATCTGGTGAAATCCGGTGTGGTTGAAGATCTGAATCAGAAGACTCCCGGAAAGGACATAGCTCTTAATACGATAGATGAGTACAATAAACGGCTTGACATAATCCCGGTAAAATTGAAGGCGTCACAATATCTTCGAACCATGAGACACATAGCCAGCGGCAATATCATTCCGAAAGGGGATCCTAATAGTAATTACACTGATCAAAAACTTACAAAGTGGAGAGATTTTCTTTCAAAGCATGCAGATAAAATCAATATCCCCAAGAAAATTTTTTCATATATGAATCAGAAGCCTGGAGAAGCTGACGGGAATCAGAAAACAACCGGATGGAAAGCAGCCTTTAGAAATGATCCGGATCAGGCTCTCAAGCAGTTTGTAACTAAGAATATTTCACGTGGCGTAAGCCAATCTGTAAATGGAATAAATGATGCTGAAATTGAATTTATAGCCGGTAAATTGAAGAAGTTCGTAGAAATTAGCGTTGAAGAAACAAAAACCCAGGAACAACGGCAAAAAGTATCAAATGATTTTCATGATTTTTACCGTGTTGATGATAAATGGAAACTGGAAGGAAGCGATAAAACCCCGGAAGTTTTAAAGAATATTTTTGACAATGTCCTTGCTTATTCAACCTTCCGTCAGACCAGCAAACTGGGCATTGATTTCTTCCGTGAGCAGAAAGTTCCGGTTTTGTTTCAGTTTTCTGACAACAAAGGAAGAAGTCTGGCCGGAGAGGGCAAAAACAAGATAATCAATGAAGATTTCTGGAAGACCAGCAAGCATGAAGGTGAGAAACCTATCACCGGATCCTCGATTACCAATTCAGAATTGAGACATGTGAATAAAATTCTGCAAAATCAGAATCTTGATGAGAAAACAAGTTCTCAGGCCGGTATATATCTTGCCTCCGGTGGTCTGCAGGTGTAGGGATGAAATCCGGTTCAGGAATAAAAGCTGCGTTGCTGTATTACAATCAGATTCAGTCCGGCTGCAGCTTTTCTTCACTGATTTTTTTCAGACGGCTGGTTCCTTGTTATTCTCGATAAACAGACCTACTTTTAGATCTTTCGCATGATAGATTTCGGTTCCGTCAACCAGAACCTTGCCGTCTGCGATACCCATGATCAGCTTGCGTTCGATGACGCGCTTAAAGTCTATGCGGTATGTTACCTTTTTGTTTGATGGTTTGATCTGTCCAGTAAATTTAACCTCACCTACTCCGAGAGCTCTTCCTTTTCCCTGACCTCCGCGCCATCCGAGGAAAAAACCAACCAGCTGCCACATTGCATCAAGTCCGAGACATCCCGGCATAACAGGATCTCCTGGAAAATGGCAGGCAAAAAACCACAAATCCGGATTGATGTCGAGTTCCGCCTCGACGAAACCCTTTCCGTGATCACCGCCGTCGGAGGAAATTTGAGTTATGCGATCTATCATGAGCATATTGGGAGCCGGAAGCTGACTGTTGCCCGGTCCGAACAGTTCTCCGCGCGAGCAAGCAAGCAGATCATCCCTGCTGAAGGATGTAATACCTCTTTCAAAAAGAGATGGAGCGGTGGTATTTGCCATGTATGTTTCTCCTTGATATTGTTAATCTCTGGTTAAAATCTGCATACAGGAAACGACATGCCTGCGAACTCCCGCGGCAGCAATATTTTCAGCCGTTTCTCATCAGATGCTTTCAGTCCGCCCGGATCACCCGAAGATGCGAGACCAGAAGGATGTTCCCTGTCCGGCTGCTGCACCATTGTTTCTAAGATTCATTTCCAGGATCCGGTTCTGTATTTTTCCATAAATTGATTCAGGATCCTCACAGTCTCCCGCCTTGATTCCGGTTAGAATTTCAATGGTTTCATCAATGGTATCCACAGTGTATATATGGAACTTGTCTTCCCTCACCGCCTGCATAACCTCGTCGTTGAGTATCAGCTGATTAAGGTTTGATGCAGGTATTATCACCCCTTCGTTTCCGCTGATTCCCTTGATCCTGCAAACTCGGTAGAATCCTTCTATTTTTTCATTCAGACCGCCTACCGGCTGTACATGGCCGAACTGATCCAGTGCGCCTGTAACGGCAAAATTCTGCCTGATAGGGACATTTGACAGGGCGGAAAGCACGGCGCAGAGTCCGGAAAGAGAGGCGCTGTCTCCGTCAATTTCGCTGTATGACTGCTCAAAGACAAGATTAATGGAGAAGGGAAGAGGATACTGCTGGGCAAACCTGTTTGTGAGAAATCCGTTTATGATCATCATAGCCTTCTGGTGGATCTGACCTGCCAGGTTGGCTTTGTATTCAACATCGGAAATATCTCCGTCTCCTGCATGAACTGTCGCCGTAATTCTCAGCGGCTCACCGTATTCAAAATCAGTTCCGGTGGTGGAAACAACGCTCATGCCGTTAATCTGTCCGATCTGGGTTCCGCCTGTGGAAATGAAAATTTTTCCTTCCTCGTACATTTTGGTGGATTCTTTTTCAATATTTCCCGTACGGAAGCGCTTTTCTTCAATAGCCTTTTCCATATCTGCTTTTTCAACTGTGTCAGAGTTCTTTTCACCGGCAATATCGCTGGCAAGCTTCATGATTGAGGCTAATCTTGTCTCCACTATCATAAACTGTGTTCTTGTGCCGCACTCTCTCTGGGCATATCTGCATATAACACCGGCAGCTTCGCTGGAAAAATCAAGAAGGTTGTACTTCTGGCGGATCTGATTCAGATAGCTTAAAAATTCTCCTGTTTTGTCTGCATCAATTGTCTGATCCATGCTGACCTTGAGATCGATTTCCTCAAGCGCGTTGATGTCGAGACTGTAGAATTCGCTTAAATCCAGGTAATCACCGGTCAGAACAACCGTAAGATTGATATCTGTAGGCTCGGGCTCGAAGAACGGAACAATGCTTGTTCCCTCCTGGTAGTTGTTGACCCAGTCAAGAGTTCCTGTCTTCAGGGCGTTCGAGAGCTTGTACCACAGCAGAGGCTGTCTGACGAGTTCGGCAACAGGAAGCACAAGATATCCGCCGTTTGCAAGTCTCACCATTCCTGGTTCAAGGAGATTCTGGTGAGAGTATGTTGTTCCCTGTTCCGTCAGATAATTAACTTTGCCGAACAGAGAATACCAGTTGATGTCTCTGCCGTAGATTATAGGCACACTGTCCTTTTCGTGCGCGACCATAAGGTTGATTATAACCTCGTTGGTAAATGGTTCGCCTTTGAGAACCTTTGCTGAAAGTGCCGACAGATATCCGGCGATGGAACTGCGGCATTCCTCCGGCAGACCTGACTGATCCTGGATAATTTTGTTTACAAGCTTTTCCGCATCAACATGGTTTATAAGCTTGTCGAGCAGTTTTGATACGTTGCTGCAGAAATCCACGCCGGTTCCGGCTGTAAGTTCAATGCATGTAGGACGCAGCGGATTGTAGATATTCTCGGCATAGCACAGATCATAAATCGGACGCTTCGGTTCCAGACCTCCGGTCTCAGTGATCATCCTCGTCACTGTGTTTTCATAGTCGACCCCCGGGTAGCCCTCAAGAATAAGAACCTGACTCTTTCCCAGATTGGATTTGCCGTTTATTCTTACAAACCCGCTTTTTACTCTCGGATGCAGTGAACTGAGATCTGTATGTTCAGTCTGACTCAGAACTGAAAAATTAAATTTAAAGTCGGCAGCTAACTGCTCGTAGGTTAATTTCTCCAATTGTATTCCCTTGCATAGTTATTATCAGTTAACCGTGATCAGCACGGCTGTGCATTCAGGGGTTGCACGTTATCTTTTATTTTAGATCCGATGTTCATTCAGATGGGATGCTTTCGCGCCACGGGGGAGAATTAAAGAAAAGTGCAGGAATTCACCACTTTTTCTTCGGCATGAACAGTTCGTCAAGATCGTCATGCTCCTTGTCCTTGATATCCTTCATTTCCTTCTTGTTCATCTCCGTCAGTTCGTGACTGATGGCCTGATCCATGTCGGTGAACTCCTTGTCGCGGCTTTCAATCCAGGGATCCTTTTCTGAAACTGTCTTGATTATTGAGTGCGCCTTGTTTATAAGCTGCTTTGCTGTTCCCCATTGTCTTGAAGCCATTGCATTGCGGCAGTGGTTTGCAAGGCTTGAAATATTAATTTTTATGCTCAGAATCTCAAGCCTTCGATCTTCATTGATAAAAGCCTTGGGATCAATCTTTCCCCGGTTATGCTCAATTCGTGCAACCTTTCTGAGCTTGCTGATGATTTTGAGCATATCTATAGCCTGGCGATCGTCCTTAGGCGGTATGAAAGGATTGTCCTCTCCCGACTTGTAGTTGGCGTTGACAAATTCTATCTGCTTGTTGATATCGGTGATTCTTGTTCTTATTGAGTTCAGTGACGGATTGCATTCGAGAATATTGTTCAGCGCATACAGGATCCTGTTCTGGAGCATAAGCACAAGATTCTTTGAATAGGGAATATGACTGGCGTTGAGCAGCAGTTCGTCCATCTCGTTGATAATGTTCTTGTAGCGAGTAATTTTTTTTCTGCGTTCAATTTCCTGCTCCTGCTTGATATTGCAGTAGGATGTATATGCAAAGAATCCTACAAACAGTAGTACAAACAGAACTATTATATAAATCATTTCAAACCCTGTATTTGTTTCACATACCGAAGTTCCCTGCGTCCCGCAGCCGTCGATCTGTCCCGCCGTCTTCGGAGATATGCACAATTTCTCATTATCCGTTACCGACATTTTACAACAGAGATTTCATATCATGTACAGTTTTATCTGATTTTTGCTCTGTTCGTCATTTCATTCGGACAAAAATGAGTCACGTGCGCATCATGCGGAACATGCAAGCCTGAGCCTTTTTAAAAAAGCATCTGCAGTTGAAACATGCAAAAAATATACCTGAATATTGAACGTTCCTGTGCTCAAATGCAGGCATGTGCTGAATGTTTTCCGGCGGAGGATACTGCCGTGTTGAAATTGTTATCTCGATCCTGTAAATTTACATGAACTGCTGCGGGGGTGTTTTTTTATGAATGTCAAAGAACTGCGTGAAGTAATAGCTCATCAGTGCATACTCAGGGATCGATTCCGTCTTAAAAAACTTTTCAGGAAGGCCGAGGCATGCCGTTTTTCTGATGAGACCCTTATGTCAGAACTTGAGGATGAGTGCCGCCGCGCAAGAGATTTTTTTGAATCAAGAGCATCCTCGATCCCCGTACTGAAATATCCAGAGGATCTTCCTGTCTGTGAGCACAGGGAGGAAATTCTTGAGGCAGTGAAGAATGAGCAGGTGGTAATTGTTGCCGGTGATACCGGATCCGGTAAAACAACACAGCTTCCAAAGATATGTCTTGAGGCGGGAAGGGGACTCTACGGTTTTATCGGACACACCCAGCCGCGCCGCATAGCGGCGAGAACAGTATCGGAGAGAATAAGTCAGGAGCTTGAAGCAGCTCCGGGCACAGCAGTCGGCTACAAGGTCCGTTTTACGGACGATACAGGTCCGCAGTCTCTGATAAAAATTATGACTGACGGTATTCTTCTTTCAGAGCTTGTTTCCGACAGGTACCTTGATGCATATGACACAATCATCATTGATGAGGCGCATGAAAGAAGCCTGAATATAGATTTTCTTCTCGGGTATCTGAAAAAACTCCTTACCAAAAGACGTGATCTGAAGCTTGTTATCACCTCAGCGACTATTGATGTGGAAAGATTTTCCGCTCATTTTGACAATGCCAGGATTATCCGTGTTTCAGGTAGAACCTATCCGGTGGAGACCCTCTACCGTCCGCCGGTTGAAAGCGAGGACAATCCTGACGGTGATCTTTATACCTCGGTGCTTCTTGCCATAGAGGAGCTTTCCTCATACGATTACGGGGATATTCTTGTTTTCCTTGACGGAGAAAGAACAATATGGGAGCTTTCGGATTTTCTGAGAAAGCAGAATCTCAGGGATACGGAAATTCTGCCGCTTTATGCCAGACTTCCCGCTGCGGAGCAGAACAGGATATTTCTTCCTCATGCCGGACGTCATGTTATTCTGTCAACCAACGTTGCCGAAACATCTCTTACTGTTCCCGGAATCAAATTTGTCATTGATGCCGGAACGGCGCGCATCAGCCGTTACTCTCCGCGAACAAAGGTACAGAGACTTCCGGTGGAGCCTGTATCCCAGGCCAGTGCCAACCAGAGACGGGGACGCTGCGGCCGTACAAGTGAGGGTATATGCATAAGACTCTATTCTGAAGATGATTTCAATTCACGTCCAGAATATACCGATCCGGAAATTCTGAGAACCAACCTTGCTTCTGTAATTCTGCAGATGATGACTCTCAGACTTGGTGATCTTGAGGATTTTCCGTTTATTGATCCCCCTGACAGTAGACTTATATCCGACGGCTACCGCACCCTTGAGGAAATAGGCGCCATAAAGAAGAACCAGCTGACTCCAGAGGGAAGACTGATCGCAAGAATTCCGGCAGATCCGAGACTTGCAAGAATGCTTCTTACGGCATCGCAGTTAGGCTGTCTGAGGGAAATGCTTGTTGTGGTGTCGGGGCTTTCAATACAGGATCCGCGGGAGCGGCCTCTGAGCAGGAAGGATGCGTCATTTCAGATGCATCAGCGCTTTGCCGATGAAAATTCTGATTTTATAAGTTATCTTAATCTGTGGAAGTATGTTCATGAGCTCGTGGCCGATGAGAGTTATTCGCAGCTTAGAAAGCGCTGCCGCAGGGAATTTCTTTCATATACCAGACTTAGAGAGTGGGAGGATATTCATAAGCAGCTTTCAAGATCCTGCCGCGATCTGAACCTTAAATTCAATCAGGCTGACGGTGATTATGCATCTGTACACCGATCTGTAGTGTCGGCAATGATAAGTCATGCAGGCATGAAATCGCCTGAAACCAGCGAGTACATCGGTGCAAGAGGATCCAAATTCCTTATTGCCTATACTTCTTCACTCCATCGCCGCGGCAGAAAATGGGTTATTGCGGCGGAACTTACGGAAACCTCGAGACTTTATGCCCGCTCTGTGGCGGCTATTGAACCGGAGTGGCTTGAGGAGTTCGGAGGAGAATATCTCAAGCGCTCCTATACAGAAATCAGATGGTCAAAGAAAAGCGGTGCAGTTCTGGCAGATATGAAGATTTCTCTTCTCGGCCTTCCTGTAGTAAACGCAAGAACTGTGCAGTATGAACATGTGGAGCCGTCTCTCTGCCGGGAACTGTTTATCCGGCACGGCCTGGTGGAAGGTGAACTTGATTGTCAGATGAAGTTCTTCAGAGATAACCAGCGTCTTGTGGAAAGGGTTCTTGAGGAGGAGGATAGGGCAAGGCGCCGTGACATACTGGTAAGTGACGACGATTTGTTTTTCTTTTATGAAAAAAGAATCCCGCAGGATGTGTGCTCCTGGATTAAATTCAAAAAATGGTGGGAGAAGAAAAGCAGGGAAAATCCGGATTTTCTTAATTTTGATATGGATTTTCTCATCAGTGACCGCAGCAAGATAGCAGATAAAAATGATTATCCGGACAGCATGCAGTTGGATCGCTACAAAATAGGACTGAGCTATCATTTTGATCCTACGGCGGATGATGACGGTGTTACCATCAGACTTCCTCTGACGATTCTGAATCAGGTCAGAGCAAAGGACTTTGAGTTTATTGTTCCGGGTCTGAGGATGGAGTTCTTCACTGAAATTATAAGAACCCTGCCGAAGAATCTCCGAAAACTGTTCATACCGGCTCCTACCTATGCAAAATTCCTTTATGAGTCCATAAGTCCTGATACAAGGACTCTGTGGCAGGATATAGAAAACTGTCTTACACGGGTAGGGGGAACGGAAATCAGACGTGATGATTTCAATCTCGAGGCGCTTCCAAAGCATCTGAAATTTAATTTTGCCGTGGTTGACGGAAAGGATCACTGTATCGGTCAGGGCAGAAGTCTTGATGTTCTCAAGCATTCACTGGATGAGCGCATGAAATCCAATTTTCAGGAGATTGTAAAGAGCAGGGAGGATGACGGAAGCTATACAGACTGGACATTCGGCGAAATCAAGAAATCTTCAAGCACCAGGGTGAACCGTCTGGAAATTACAACTTATCAGTCCCTAAGGGATGAAGGCAGTTCTGTCCGCATAGTTACATGTGACAATCAGATCGAGCAGCTTGCCATGCTGTGGCGCGGTATACGGCGTCTTATTATGCTGAGTATTGCAAGTCCTGTTGCATATCTGCATGCGAGACTGCCGAATAAAACCAAGCTGAGTCTTTATTATCACGGAGTTGGAGGAATCTCTGATTTGATAAACGACTGCATCGGGGCTTCTGTGGATCATCTTATGAAAATACACGGGGCGCCGGTATGGAACGGAGATGACTTTGCAGTACTCCGTGATAAAATCCGCGGTGATATCAACGAGACGGTAGCAGTTACGGCGGAGAAGGTTGAAAAGGTTCTCCTGATTTACAATGAAATCAACAAGCAGCTTAAAGGAAGTCTGGATCTGAGAACCGCTCTGAACTATTCTCATGTCAAGGTGCAGCTTGAATCATATGTATACAAGGGATTTGTTACTGAAACAGGCTGTGACCGGCTTGATGATCTGCGCAGATATCTCACAGCTCTTCAGAAACGTGCGGAAAAAATAAAAATTGATCCTAGACAGGATCGTGTAAGAATGGAAATGCTTGATGCTCTTCACAAGGAACAGAAGGATCTTACGCTTGGCTTTTCCGGTGCCGACTCTGTTCCGCCTGAGATCAGAGAGATCCGCTGGATGATTGAGGAATTCAAGGTATCTCTTTACGCTCAGGGAATAGGTACCAAATACCCGGTTTCTGAAAAGAGAATAAAGCAGGAAATCAGCAGACTCAGAGATATCTACCGCCACTGAGACCGGCATGGCAGCAGAGAAAAAATAATTGCTGCTTTGCTTTTGCGTGCATCCCGGCATCCTCCGCTGCTTTTGAGCAGGGAGGATGGCATTTGTCCGTCTTTTGGAATTCAGAACTTTTTTAAGAATTATCGCCGTACAGTGCTTCCTGTATGATCCTGAGTTTTCTGTTGCGTTCTTCAGCAGCCTCTTTTGCCCTGTTTCCGGGGTATGAATAAAAACCTTTGCCTGTTTTGGTTCCGTATTCCCCTTTGTCAAATTTTTCCTTCAGCAGTCTTGGAATATCGGAAGAGCTGTTCAGATCCGGCATCAGGTATTCGCTTATGCGGTAGAAGGTGTCGATTCCTCCGAGATCAAGCGATTCAAGCTGACCTATGCAGGCCCATCTTATGCCGAGTCCGTATTTCATGACAGCGTCAATATCCTCCATGTCAATTACATCATTGTCAAGCATTGACATAATTTCACGTATAACAGCAAGCTGGATCCTGTTTCCTGCAAAGCCCGGAACATCCTTCTTTACAACAGCCGGTTTTTTACCCAGTCTGATGCAGAGATCATAGATGGCATCTGTAATCCGCTTTTCTGTTTTGTCACTGTTGATTATTTCAATCAGAGGTATGAGAGCGGGAGGATTCCACCAGTGCATGCCAAGAAAACGCTCGGGGTTTTTTACAGCTGAGGAAAGTTTGTTGATGGAAAGTCCCGAGGTGTTTGTGGCAATGATGCAGCTGTCGCCGGCTATTTTTGAAATTTCGGCATAGAATGACAGCTTAAGTTCGAGATTTTCTGGTATACATTCTATGATTAGATCCCTGTTCTCAAAGGCGTATGGTTCCGCTGTAAGCTCCATGAGCTTTAATGTTTCGGAATCTATTAATCCGGATGCTCTTTTCAGTCCTTCTGTTCTGTGGTTCCAGAGAATTACTGAAAATCCCCTCTGTGCGAATATCTCAGCCATGGAGTATCCCATTGTGCCAGATCCTGCGATAGTTACTTTTTTGATATCCATCCCGTTCTTCCTATGCTGGTTGATTATGAAGCTGCGCTGACAGAGTCCGGTGTCTACGCTGTGACGCCGGAGGAAAATTCCGTCCGGCAGCATCGCTGACGGCACTAAAAAACTCCGGAACGCCTTTTCATCCTATCACATCGCTGCTGCAATTTGTTCCTGTCGTCTCTCAAATGGAATGTATGGACGCAGCTGTTTCAGACTGGTTTTGACGCGCAGATCTCAGGCACGGAATGAAGCAGAGATTTATGAATGATATTAAAGCGACATCTAATGTAGTTAATAAACTAAAAGTTTAGTAAATGTATAAATTATGTTTATTTATTTGTTTTATTGTGTGACTTTTGTTGCAAAAATAACGGGTATGTCTTGACAATTTAAGATAATTATGTATAATCTTATCAAAAGATAAATACAGACATATAAAGCTTTGTATAAAATTAAATTGTTTTATACAGGACATAATATGTTATTTGTACTGTATAGTTTTAATTTCTTTTGTGTCTTAACCGTTCCTGTCTGCGTAGAATAATTTTTGCAGGTTTGGAGTGTTCACTGGCAAATCTCATTTTTTTCGTACGTTGTGTTTCGCTGTCTTTTTTTTGATTCTGAGGTGTACAATGCTGTTTTACAAAGTTGCTGCTAAGGGTGATTTTTCAAAGGCTAAAACCGAATCAAGAGAGGAGGGAGGCAGCGGACGTATTTTAAAGAGACTTTCCTCCGATGTTATCAGAAGTCTGCATCTGTTCCGGCACGAGAACTGTCTGTTAAGCATCCTTCCAAGTCATGATCTTTTTTTCTGCCCGTGCGACACTGATTATAAAACGTATATAGATTTTTTTGTTGCGTTCTGCACCCGCGGGGTTTCTTTTGATGAGGTTTCAGCATGCATAGCGGATATGATTTTTCAAAAGACCGGGGTGAAGGCTGTTTTGGGGGAATACGGGGAAATAACTCTGGAATCGTATCTCAGGTTTATGGACAGGGCCGATGACGACGACATGTACAGCAGAGCCGAAATGATATCATCGTGTCCCTATATGAACGTCTACAGTGCCACACTTCTGAGGAAAAACATATTTGAATGGGATAACGGCATGGTTGACAGGGGGACTTTGGATCGTGATGCGGCGTATGCAGAATTCGAAAGACTTTCTCTTCCAGGTTATGAACTTAAGGATGAGATAGACCGTATTTACGGAGCTGATGCGGTTCCTGGAGTTTTCGGACATCCTGTTCATTATTTCATTGAGTCCTCAGATTTGAATTCTGCTGTTAATATTGCAGAATTTATCATCAGAATGCTTTGCTCCCGCGGCAGACTCATCAGCGGTCGCTACAGTGTTGTTCATATGAATTCATATGATCATTCCAGCGATGACAATGATTTGCTGGAGCAGTTCATGAATCTGCAGGATTATTCCTCTACCATCGTAGTGTTTGACGGAGATTCGGCAGAGGAATCAGGAAGCGTGGTATCTGCAGGAAATATCAGAACAGCCAGACTCTTCAAGAGCATTGACAAATATTCGCTTACCACGCAGTTTTTCATAGTCTGCATAAAATCCGGGAAAAATATTAAAAATGAAAGTCTGCTCGCCAGCGCAGGCGAACACCTCCGCCTTGTAAGGCTGAAAACCGGATTCGGTTCAAAGGAGCAGGCAAGGTCATATATGGCGGAGCTGATAAAAAAGACCGGCTATGAGAAATGGGCTGAAGACGGGCTCAGGCTTGTCAGCAAGGATACGAGAACCGAATTTTCACTGAACAATGTCCATGAAATGTTCAAAAAATGGAGCAGAAGGATCCTGTGCAATACTGTATACGACTGCTACGAAAAAATTGATTCTCCTGTAAAAAAGACCCATAACAGCACAGGTTCTGCGTATGAAAGGCTTCATAACATGATCGGACTGGAAAGCGTCAAGGAAATAATTGACAGAATTATAGCTGTGACTACAGTTTCCAGACAGAAGACGAAATTGGGAATTTTTGACAGCGGCAAATCCTGCCACATGATTTTCACCGGAAATCCGGGAACAGCCAAAACCACCGTTGCCCGCCTGCTTGCGGAGATTCTCAAGGAGGAAAAGATTTTAAGCCACGGAACTCTTGTGGAGTGCGGAAGATCGGATCTGGTGGCAAGATATGTTGGCTGGACAGCCAAAACCGTGGTATCCATGTTCGACAGGGCCGAAGGCGGCATTCTGTTTATAGATGAGGCTTACTCTCTTTGCAATGATCTGGAACACGGATTCGGGGCAGAGGCTGTAGATACAATTGTCCAGGAAATGGAGAACCGCCGGGACAGAATGATAGTAATCCTTGCGGGGTATGCCGAACCTATGAAGAGAATGCTGGATGCAAATCAGGGACTGTCAAGCCGCATAGCGTTTCATGTTGATTTTCCTGACTATGGAATTGACGATCTCGAATCAATAATGGAACTGATGCTGAGAGAGAATAAACTTAAGATTACTTCCGAGGCATTGGAAAAATGCCGTGGAATCTACAGGGATGCCGTATCTGTTGAAGGTTTCGGCAACGGACGTTTCATTCGAAATCTTATTGAATCGGCACAGTTAAGGCAGGCTTTAAGGCTTAGAAATAAATACGGCAGAAGGAGCATTCCGAAAAAAGAGCTGATTGAGCTGGTTGCTGATGATTTCTTCATGCCTGATAATTTGAGTAAAAGTCAGCGAAAAACGTTCAAGGTGGGTTTTACTTGTAAATGAATCCCGGTTCCGCAATTATTTTTGGTCTGGGAAGGCACAGAAAGGTCAAATAACTTATGATCTGCATCTTAACACTTTGGCTCTGTTCTGGAAAAAATATCGACAATACTGCAAAGTTTATTAAGATGGTTCATTCTTTTGCTGCTGTCCCGCAAATCCCCAAAAAATATTTTTAATTTAAAAAGACAAATATTCTCATTTTTTTCAAAAATACGCTCTTTAAAATACGCGATACAAATCACTCATGAACAGTGACTAGAAACAGAAAGGAATCCCCCTGCTTTAGGCAGGGGGATTGTCAATGTTTCAGAAAAAAGATGAGATTTATGTCTTTTCTGGTGCACCAGCTTCTTATCAGTCTTTGTCTGCAGAATCCGGTTTCTGAGAATCAGTGATGTTTCCTGAACGATTCAAAGCATCATCCAGTGACGGACAGATTTCACATATGCCCGGCTCAGGCTGGAATTTGGCATGTACCAGAGTTTTAAGAGGCTGGTACTGAAGATCACAGATCATGAGCTTAACTCCGGCCTTTTTCAGATCTTCTGTAAAGTGCAGGAAACTGCTCAATCCGCCCGCATCCATTATGTTAACAGCCGAAAAATCAATAATCAGACCTTCGCGACCGTTGCAGTTTACAATAATGTCGTTGAATATTCTGTCAGCTGCAGCAAAGAACAGAGGTCCGTTGATTTTGTATGCAAGCCAGTTATTCCTGATAGCTTCAGGGTGAAGTTTTCCAGTTTCCACCATATCTCTGCATGTGGTCATCTTTGCCATGGATCTCATGAAGAATACAGTTGCCATTATACATCCGAAGGCAATGGCGATGACCATGTCGAAGAATACAGTCAGAGCAACACAGATTACAAGAATAAATACGTCTGACAAAGGTACAGTTTTGACTGTTTTGGTAATTCCCTTCAGGTCACTCATGTTGTAGGCAACCATCAGCAGCAGTGCAGCCATTGACGCAAGCGGCAGCATGGAAAGGAAAGGAGACAGGCACAGAATTGCAAGAAGCACAACCAGGGAGTGTATGACAGCCGATACAGGTGATGTTGCACCTGCTCTTACGTTGGCTGCTGATCTGGCTATGGCTGCAGTTGCCGTGATGCCGCCGAAAAACGGTCCGATGATGTTGCCTATGCCCTGTCCGAGAAGTTCACTGTTTGAATGGTGCTTAGTACCTGTCATACCGTCTAGGATTACAGCACAAAGCAGTGATTCAATTGCTCCGAGAACCGCCATTGAGAAGGATGCGAACATCAGATTCTGGATCGTTTCTATGTTCCAGTTTATAGGGTTGCCGTCAGGTCCAGGAAGGTTCCACGGAAGAGCAAAATGCGGAAGAATAGGGGGTATGCCGTGACCTGTGGTTCCGTCCTCGTTCAGATATGTGAATCTGCTGCCGATGGTCTGGACTGCATCATCATTTCCTGTTGTACGGCATATTATATACGCTGCAATCATACCGAAGACTACCGCAGGCAGGTGGCTTGGAACGCAGGAGAAAATCTTTGAAACGCGGCCTTTGAACACCTTTCTCAGCTTCGGCCATCCGAATACGGTGATCAGGGATACGACTCCGACAATAGTGTCGTTGATATTAAGCTTCGGAAGATTTGATGCGAGTACTGCAAGTTTGCTGTGAAATTCCGCCGGCATACTGGAAATAGTAAGACCAAAGAAATCCTTTACCTGAAGCACTGCGATCAGTATGCCGATTCCGAGAGTAAAACCCTGGGTTACCTCTATCGGAATATAGATCAGAAGGCGGCCAAGACGCATGGCGGCAAAGAACAGGAGAAAGAATCCCGCCATTATGGATGCTGTTAGTAGTCCGCCTATGCCATACTGCTGTGCAATCGGAAAGAGAATGACCACGAAAGCAGCCGTAGGACCGGATACGCTGAATCTTGAACCGCCGGTAAGTGCAATGCAGATGCCAGCCACTATTGCAGTGTAGAGACCGTATTGAGGATCCACACCGGAATTAATGGCAAGCGCCATTGCAAGAGGTATTGCAATTATGCCGACAGTAATACCTGCCAGCAGGTCATTAATAAAGCGCTGAGAACTGTATTTGTCTGCAACGCATGAATCATACATGGCACGTCCCAGATGCAGGACGTTATGTCTTGTTAGGATAAATTTGGCCACCCTAAACCCCCTGAATTATAATTTATTTGATCTAGGTCAAATTTTTTATATGTGAATTTTACAGTAAATTAGAAACAAAACAAGGGTAGGTTTGATAAATTCCCTGTTTTTCCCACGTCGACGGCTGTTTGCTTTCTGTTCTTTGTTCTGAATTATTTTTAATCATGCACTGACTCGGTGCATTGTTTACAGGGGCGGAGGCGGCACCGGTCTTAAAAAATAATCCTCACTTTTAAGAGGTTTGACGGATCGCGCCGAAAAACCGCGTCATTCAGAGCGCGGGTGCAATAGATAAATGTGCAATTACTGTTCAAAAGTGGTAATATTGCCACGTCAAAAATATCAGTCAGGAATTTTTATATGAAACTTTGCATTCTTCCCTTGGTTTCACTGCTTGTTTTATCGGCAGGCGCTTCGGCAGTCGAGGTTTATAAATCTGATACCTCCTCCTTTGAAATTCTAGGTCGTGTCAAAACAAATCTTTCCAATAACGATGCTGATCCTGATCACCGTTTAAGCGGAACTGCACGTCTTGGAGCTTCCGGCAGAACCAAGGTTATGGATAATTTTTCTGTTTTCGGTTATCTCCTGTATGATCTGGCAGCCCAGGAGACTCCAGATAACAACGATAAAATTAAGGTAAGATACGGTTACGCAGGGTTTGATTTGAACTATGCAGGAAAGTTTTCCTTCGGCCGTTTTGAAAATGCTTATTACAAGGTGACTGCTGTTACCGATTTGCTCACTGACTGGGGATATACCGGTGTATCATATTGGGGTCTGGCCCCGAATGATTTCGGCGGACGTCTGGACGGTCAGGCAATGTATGATTTTAATCTGAACGGATGGTTTCTTGCTGCATCCTATAATTTCAAGGATAAATCCAAGCACATAGAGCACGGCTGGTCGGCGTCCACCGGTTATGAGTTTCCTGACGTTTTCGGAAATCCTCTCGGTGTCATGGCGGGTTATTCACGCTACAAGGGTCTGCGCGATGACGAATACGGATATCATGCAGACGGATTCTTTTATGGCGCTGATAAGACGGAGTACGCCGTATCCTTCTACTACGGCACGTTCGGAGCACCCGGATTTTATGCCGCCGCTGTTTACAACCACGGATGGCTTAAGAATACATACAGGGGCGACGGGTGTGAAGTTTCTCTGTCCTATACAACTCCGGGATCCGCATTTACCTTTCTTGGTACCTTCGGCTATATGAAGAATCAGCGCCAGGACTATACTCCTTTCAGGACATCCAGACTTTCAAACGGCTGGTCGTTTAATGTCGCATGGAATCCTGTGACCAGTTTCTCTGTGTATTCAGAGCTTGAGCATCGTGTCCACAACGCTTTCAAGGATGAAAACGAGACGAAGGCAACTCTAGGTCTCATTTACAACTTCTAGATTTATTCCCGGTGGTGCGTGTGATCACGGAAAAAATGCCGCAGCTGCTTTATTGCAGCTGCGGTATTTTTTACGGCTGTTTATGTATGAATTCTGATGCGGGTTTTTAACCATGGAGTTTTTTGAAGCGGTGAATTGCTGATTTTGCAGCAAAGGAAAGAATAAGCGGAAAACCGGCAGGGACTGAGAACAGGAAGTATTTTCCCGCGGCACAGTCCGCACGGCATCAGCGGGGATTATCCGGGGTAAAGTACAGAATCAGCAGGCCGAGAAGATCGATGCAGGGTAATTCTGCTGACGGAAAGCGGCGGATATGCGGTACTCCGATCAGCGGCAGCAGACAGTTTCTCAGTCTTCTGTAAGAAATTCATGGCGTGAAGCAGGATTGGTCTTGAAATATCCGCCGAGTGCCGTTGTGGTTGTGGAGGATGATGCATCCTTCACACCTCTTGATTTTACGCAGTAGTGTGTTGCCGTTATCGTTACCGCAACACTGTCAGTTTCAAGCAGGGTCTGAAGCGCCACAAGGATCTGCTGCGTCAGACGCTCCTGAACCTGCGGTCTTTTGGCAAAAAACTGTACGATTCTGTTTATTTTTGAGAGTCCGATTATCTTGTTTTTGGGCATGTAGGCAACCTTTGCTTTTCCGTCAATGACAACAAAGTGGTGCTCGCAGGTGGACGTTACAGTAATGTCGCGGACCTTTACCATTTCATCCAGATGCATTTTGTTTTCTATCAGAGTGATTTTCGGAAAGTTTTCGTAGTCAAGCCCGGAGAAGATCTCGTTAACATACATTTTGGCTATGCGTTTTGGAGTGCCGACAAGAGAATCATCAGTAATATCCAGCCCCAGCGTTGTCATGATTTCAGCAATATGGGAAGCTATTATTGATTTTTTTTCAGATCCGGGGATCCCGTTGTTGGTAAAAGGTGTTTCAAGACCTTTTTTTACAAGAGCATCTCTTACCAGAATTGCGTCATTTGATAATGCCATTGTGAACCTCCGAGGATATTTTATGCTAATTTGAATGGTGGTGCAAGAAATCGGCTGATGACCCGCACCGGGTGTGACGGCGTCATCCTGACTGACAGATGATTTACTATTTTACGGCATCGCCCCGTCTTTAGACTTTCTCACAATATTCTTTTGAAGAAATTTCCCTTTTTTTTAATTTTTTTACCCTTCAATCCCTTGAATTACAAGCCTTTTACACATTATTTCGTTTTTTTGACAAAATATTT
>JAEEOK010000130.1 GCA_016284235.1 Succinivibrionaceae bacterium | reverse complement strand
AAAGGATCCCTACGGACTTCCTTATATTCCAGGCTCCTCCATCAAAGGTATGCTTCGAACCATTCTTCTTGGTTCTAAAATCATAAATGATCCGAACGGGTACGGACACTTCAAGGATGATATCCGCAAAGCTCTTGACGACTGTATCAGAAGGGCTAAATACAGACCGGACCGCCGGCTGCTGAAACGTGAGGCTGAAGATTTAGAGGCTAAAGGATTCCGCACTCTAAAATGCAATACAGAAAAAATAAAAGACGCTGTAAACGATATCATGAAGGGCTTTATTGTCGGTGACAGTGAACCTGTCAGTACTGATCAGTTGTCAGTATGTCAGCGGATTGAACTTCACCATGACGGTGCTGAAAAGAAACTGAATGTTACCAGGGAATGCCTTAAACCTGGGACTGAAATCAAATTCACTCTTACAGTGGACAGAGCTGTATGCAGATATACAGATGAATTGATTTTGAAAGCCATAGAAGATTTTAATAATGCCTACAACAGTTACTTTGTAAAAAAATTTACCGGAGCAGCACCAGTTCCTAATGAATGTGTACTCATAGGCGGCGGGTGCGGATATGCTTCAAAAACTGTAACTTATCCGCTCTTTGCAGATGAAGGGGTTCCTGAAATTATCAACATATTCTGGGGTACAATGCCTGAAAAAATTTTCTATCGTCACAAACATGATGAATACAAAGAAAAAAACTTGGCTCCGCATATCCTTAAAACATCAAGATATCAGGGAAAACTTTATCAGACCGGTCTATGCAGGATCCGCTTCAGCAGACAGGACATAAAAAAATAATCTACAATGTAAGGATTAGAATCGTTATATTTGTTCTTTAACAAAATGCATCTAAAAACTAAAAACTTATAATGACATACAGTTTCGATAAATCATCGGCTGATGACATATGGATTCATTTGAATCCTTTTATCTAAAAACAGATAGTCAGAATTGTGATATATCTATAATATTATCAAATTTTGTGATTGTTATCACTGTTCTCGCTCGCGCGACTTAATCTGTTGATTTTATTGAACAGAAATTGTATTCTTATACTAGAAAGATGTTACAAAAACGCAATTTGACGGTGTTTGCCTGCTCTCACTCGCAAATGGCTGTCTGAGCCCTTGATACATAAGGCTTTGCAAAGGGGGCTGTAACAATGACCACTTCCCCGTAAGGGGACGGAAACGAATCAATCATTTATACTTATATGCCCATAAGTAACCAGTAACAATGACCACTTCCCCGTAAGGGGACGGAAACCCAGATCCTAGAATTAAAGATGTTGATAGTATCTACACGTAACAATGACCACTTCCCCGTAAGGGGACGGAAACTTCGAACTCAATCCTTTCCACCATGTCGTTCACAAGTAACAATGACCACTTCCCCGTAAGGGGACGGAAACTTTCCAAGTTTTCTCCAAGTGTTTCACAAGTATTTTCCAAGTAACAATGACCACTTCCCCGTAAGGGGACGGAAACTTCAGAAAAACTTCTGTGATGACTTCTCTGTATTCTTGGAGGTAACAATGACCACTTCCCCGTAAGGGGACGGAAACTTCTCTGACAATAGCAGACTGTCTCTCACGTTCCCGTATTTCAATGTAACAATGACCACTTCCCCGTAAGGGGACGGAAACAATGTTCCTGGCTTTGGATAGTAACACCAGCAATACGTAACAATGACCACTTCCCCGTAAGGGGACGGAAACCAAGCGGATCGGACCTGACGAATATGCCGGTAACCTGCAGTAACAATGACCACTTCCCCGTAAGGGGACGGAAACCCCTCCGCGTATTTATAGCCTTATAGTCCGTCCGGTTGTAACAATGACCACTTCCCCGTAAGGGGACGGAAACCGTCAGAATCCTCGGAGGGAGTTTCCCTGTTTAAGGGCGTAACAATGACCACTTCCCCGTAAGGAGACCGGAAACATTCGACCATCCAGTTCAAACCTGAGAGTAATTTGGGTAACATCTTTAAGTGAAATGCAGGACAGACAGAAAGCTTTTATACAGAACAGAACAGAATCAAATCAAACCCATCCGCAGACAAATCAGCGAAACTGACATTCAATGCAAAAGTGATCTAGACCCTCGATTGTTTAAATTTGTGAAAGTATGATCTATACTTTCACATAGGCGTATTAAGTTCGCACTATGCTTCTGTCTTCTGTTTACACGAGGGAAAAAATGAAATTAAGCACTATTGTTAAAATTATTGTTGCTACCGGAACCATATTCACAGCGGCTGATTCAATTGCAGCATCCACCGATCCGTCCGGAAAGGTGGCAGGCTCCACTATTACAATAAAAAACGGTTTCACAGATGATGTAGGCAAAGCTGTTGCCGACGCATCATCAAAAATAAAAAAAGAAAATCTTGTTCTTGCCCTGGAAGACATATCAGACGAGGATCTTGCCAAAATAATCAAGGCCTATCCAGATATGAAGGAAGTTAAAATAAGCAGTAAAAAGCTTACAAAAATTGATCCTCTCAAGGATGCATCCGTCATAAAAAGCATAAACATCAAAGCTGACAATGTAACTGATTTTTCAGCTCTCGCCAAATTCAAGAATATCGAACAAATCCATATCGACTCCGACGGTTTAAACTCTGTAAAATGGATGTCCGATATGACAAACATCAACTACGGCACGATACACGCTTCAAATAATCTTAAATCCCTAGAGGGCATACCTGTCGCTCCTAAGGTTAAGAACTTCGGTGCAGAAGCAATGGATGCGGATCTAACTCCGCTGTCAGCACTTTCCAATGTTGAATCACTCAGACTCACCGGAGCGAAAATTTCAGATCTCAAGCAGATATCATCACTCAAAAACATCCAGGATCTGTCACTTTACGGTGCCAGTGTCGGTGATTTCACACCTCTTTCAGAACTGCCTAAACTCAGCAAACTTACAGTATACGCAACAAAGGGCGGCGACTACTCCTCCCTCGGAAATCTGAGCCAGGTTAACAGAATTGAGACCGGCATGACCGCCATGACAGATCTGGAATGGGTTAAAAAGGCTTCATCCCTCAAGGAGCTCAGGGTATTTTCAGAAAAGGTTAACGATTATTCCCCTGTCAACGGATCATCAATTGAAGATCTGAATATCTGGAGCATGGCTGCGCCTGTTGATCTGTCTCAGTTAAAGGATGCAACGAATCTGACAAAGCTGACGCTTAACAGCTGCACCAAAACTGCCGGCATCACACATACCGAAATCATCGGAACCATGACAAACCTTAAAGAGCTTGATATTAAATTTTTTGACAGATGCAACAGTCAGGTCGATGCATCCTTCGGCAAAACACTGGGCAAGCTTGAAGTATTAAACCTTGACAAGCTTCCTGACGTTGTCAACCTCGATGCTCTCTCCGGTCTGGTCTCTCTGAAAAAGCTTAAAATTGCAAGAGTGAACCAGGGCAAGACACTGGATCTTAACTTCCTTGCCGGTACAAAATCTCTTGAATCTGTTGAGCTGGTAGAAGTTGATGTAAGCAACTTTGATGCTGTTGCAGCATGCACCGGTCTGCACTACGTTGATATAGCAAAAGCCTCAGGCATCACATCACTCAAGGCTCTCAAGGCTCTGCCGGAACTGAAAACCGTTATTGTGAAGAAGGGTTCACTGCCTGCAGAGGAGCTTACAGGATTTGCAAATCCAAAAATCAAAGTAGTAGAAAGATAATATAGTTCTCCTCCTGCTTTTTCGCCTCTGCTCTTCACTGCAGAGGCGATTTAGTATGAAACGGAAATTTAACCGCAAAAGAGGCAGGAGCCGAATAAATACCTACAAATTAACAAACTAGCGCCAAGGGACGCAGATATATATGCACTTCAACCAAAAACTTTGTAAAGCACTGCTTCCGGCATTCTTTACCGCAGGCATTATTGCATCATCTTCTGTCTGTGCAGAAGCCGTTGATGAAAATGCTCTCAAAAGAGATATCACCCAGGCTGAATATCACCTGAGAGAATTTGAAAAGGAAGTAGAACAGCAGCGCGGAGGAGAAAAGCAGGTCTACAGATCCAAGAAGACCGCTCTGGATCGCATTCAGCAGCTGAAACTTAAATACCCTGATGATCCGAGAGTCGAGGCGCTGTTCCAGAGAACAAAAACCGCTCTGATGAAAAGCAAGGGCGACTTTACCAAAATCGATCCGAGCTGGCTGAAGTACAGGGAAAACGAATCTTCACTCAGAAAGACTGTAGCTGAAATCAGCAAAACAGAATGGGACAGCCTCCTTAAGAAATACTCCGACAGCATAATCAGCAAGGAGTTTCCTGTACCGGATACCGGAAAAATCATGCTTCCGGATATTAAAGACAAGCTTGTAGTTCTAAAGGATGTGCAGTATCCGAACAATCAGTTCTACGGCGGTACTGGAGAGTACATATGGCACGGGGCTCCGTCAAAGGGATATTATTTCGTTGCAATTGATCGCAGGCAGTGGCTCGGTCCCTATGAAGCAATTAAAAGATACCGCAGAAGTGTTGATACTGAGCTTGCAGACGTAACAAGCTACACGATTCTTGGAAGGATCACTGATATCACGGCGGAAATACCGAGTGCTGACATCAAGAAGGTGGGAAATCACCAGACTGGATGGGTGATTGAACCTCTGGCAGTCTACGTTCCGGATCATATAATGGCTGTATATGAAGAAAAGCATGAAAACAGCGGTGTTTTTGCAGGGGAGGACAAGGTTGCTCAAATCAAGGCAGGCTGGTTCACCTACAGGGAAATTCCGAATGATGTAACCCCTGAAAAGCTCGCGGAAATCTTTATGACAGCGATCAAGGAGAAAAATTACGATCTCTATGTTGCGTGCATCAATCCTCAGTGGGCATCGACACCGAAATCCAATGCGCAGCTTCGATATCACTGGGATCTGCATCAGGAGCGCTTCCACAGGGAATACGTTCATGCAACCTTCGACAAGGCGCATCCGATCGAGGTAATCAAGGGATTCAACGGCAGTGATGAACAGGAAAACTTTTTCCTGGATGACGAGCAAAAGGAGATTCTGAAGAAGACCCAGGGTGAACTGGTGGAAACTGTGATAGTTGACAGCCGGGCATATAATGAAAACGGAAAGCAGGTTGGTTCTCCGCATCCGCACAAGCTTATCAGAAAAGGCGGCGGACGCTGGTATATTGATGACTATGCAGCCAGATTCTAAAACAGGGAGATCACATGAAAATTAGTTTACCGATTAAAGCGGCAGCTGCAATGCTTGCTGCTGTCATTACTGCGGCACCGGTCAGCGCCGATAATTCAGATCCGGAAAATAAAGCCAAAAGAAAGGTGTATTTTTCCGAGCAGTCATTTATAAACCGCATAAGCACCCAGTCATCAACCGCCAAACAGGTGATGAAATTCAAGACAATGGATGATCCGGATTCCCTTGATAAAAACATCAAGGATATGAACTGGCTGAAGGAAAACAGAGAGCCTCCGTATATACCGGATCTTTCCGAAATTGAATTTTCCGACGGCAGCGAAAGCTCCATAACCGCCATGTGGAAGGCTCTCAAAGAGGTAACTTTCCACCACAATGAAATTACGGAAACTCTGGAAAGACTCAAGAAGGATGAAATTCCGAAGGTTCATATTGCCATGAACTCAGTATACAGTTTTCTTGATCAGCAGAATGAATTTCTGACAAATATGAGTGCCTATGACAGAGGCATACAAAAATGTCTGGACATGGCAGGTGATATTCCTTCCGCCGATCCGAAACGGTATGCAAACGGCAATCAGATGCTGATCGACGCAAAGCTTGACAGCATATGGCACACCGTATACTTCAACAAAGTCCAGGTTGTTCAGTCCCAGATCAGACCTTTTAACGTAGATCCGAGATACAAGGATCTGGACAAACGTATCAAGGATTACATCTTTGTATTCAAGAACAACAAAAGACTGGTGAATGAATGGTATGCAGTGTATGCATCCAAAACAGCAGCTGCTGACAAATTTGCCGTTATGCAGCAGGCTTATGCGGAATTTCTGGATAAGATTGTCTCAGAACTTGAAAAAACAGCTGCTCTTTATGAAAGCCGTCTGGATACAGGCACTGTTCACGGAAAGATTATTACCGGAAAAATCGACTTTCCGTACGGTAACGTCAAGCTGAACACCGGCGAAGGCGGTGCCGTCATATATCCTAATCCGTATCTGAAGGCCGCATCCGAATGTATCAGCGCATTCAACAACGGCTGGAAAAAGAGAACAAAGGATGATCCTGATGCTTTGAACTACTATCAGCAGTTAAAGTAGCTCAGTCATATAACTTGCAGCGGCGTCGGCTTGTTCTGACGCCTTTTTTGTCGGGAAGAATTAAATGGACACCAGAAAACAGCAGTACGAAAACAACAAGGTTCAGAAGAGACTTCGCCATGCCGTGGGAAAGGCAATCAGCGACTACAATCTCATTGAAGACGGCGATCACCTTATGATCTGCATGAGCGGAGGAAAGGATTCGTACGTAATGCTGGATATTCTTGAAAACCTGAGGCGGAAGGCTCCCGTGCACTTTGACATGACAGCGGTCCATCTGAATGTGGGACTGCCCGGGTATCCTGAAGGACTCATGGAAAATTATTTCAAAGAGAAAAAAATCGAATACAAAATAGTCAAAGAGCCTGTCTACAGCATAGTAAGAGAGAAAATACCGGACGGAAAAAATATTTGCTCCATGTGTTCAAGACTGAGACGGGGGATCCTCTACCGCACCGCCGGTGAAATAGGAGCAACCAAAATAGTTCTCGGACACCACCGCGAGGATCTTATAGAAACACTGCTGCTGAATCTTTTTTATACAGGACAGCTCAAGGCCATGCCTCCGAAGCTTCTGACAGATGACAGGAAAAATATAGTAATACGCCCTCTGGTATACTGCGCCGAGGAGGATATTATAAAATACGCAAAAATACAAAACTATCCAATCATCAGCGGCGAACTCTGCAGTTTTTATGCTAACAAGCAAAGAGATATTATCAAGGGGATGCTTAAGGAATGGGATAAGAAACACCCTGGCAGAATTGAAATCATGTCAAAGGCTCTCAGAGATGTAAAGACATCTCACCTGATGGATCCTTCAGTCTACAATTTCCATGATCTGAAAACGGATACTGATGAATCCAGTCAGCTGCAGGAACAAGAAAAATCAGCAACCGGAGACTGATGTTCAGGCTCATCTGATAACCGAGATTTGCTGTTCCGCCGGGATCCGATATTTTTAAATAAAACCCGGTGAAAATTGCAAATCTGCCAATCCGGCGGTTAATATAATCCACCCTGCACTTTAAGCACCGTGAATTTATCCCGCATGGCAGTACCGCGGGGACTGTCCCGCCGTTTATATATAGTGCCGTAAAACCGCGCCCTTCAGGGCGTGAATACAAGGCATAAATCAGGTATTATCTTTCCTGCCGGCATAGATGGACTCCGGCTTTCTAAATAGCGGCCAATCAGACCGGGGCACAGCCGCAGAGCCTGTTGAAGTGAACCGTATTGACTGTCGGCGTCAGGAACCCGCCGGGAGCAGTCTGCTGCGGAAACCGCGGGGATCCCCGGCCTTCATGCAAAGGGGGATGCCGGCAGATTACCGATCGCTACTTTGCCGCCACAGCTGCAGCTATGAGAGAGACAATTATAATTATGACAGCTGACAGAGTAACGCTCCTGCCAATCTTTTCTATCGAACTTTTCTGAGATTCTGTTTTTTCTGCAAGGATATCGATTTCCCTCAGCAGCCTCCCCAGATCAGAAAGGATCCGTTTCTCTGTATCCTCAATTTTTCCGCGAATTTCTCTGGCATTGTCAGAACCTGCAATCCTGAGTTCATCAATTGCTCCGGAGGTGCTGACCGCATAATCCTGCACTTTATCGCAAAGCTGCTTATTCTGCTGAACAATAACTGATGTGATTTTTTTCATGGCGGCAGCATGATCATTCAACATTTTTTCAATCTGCCTGTCATGCTCTCCGGCGGCTTTCACAAGCTGTTCAGCCTGAGATTCCGATTCTTTTTTCAACTCATCCACCGCAGCAGCCAGCCTTTCTGACGAATCAATCACAGAATCGTTTTTTGCAGACATCTGCTCCAGCGCCTTATTAACCTCACCGGATACTCCGCCGAGATCCGCGCTGATTGCCTTTATCTGAGAAAGAGCATCAACAATCTGTTTAAATTCATCAACTGAACTGTTCAGTTCATCTATATCAATTTTGTTCACTGATTCTCCCTATTTGCGAAAGAATTTCATTACTGATGACATGCAGAACATGCCTGAGGGAATACTGATCCTCAAGCGATTTATACACCGCCGTTCCCCTGTCTGGAAAAGCTTCAAGTAAACGAAGGGAAATATCCTCTGCATTATCTTCCCGGATGTTATACCTGTATATTCGCAGAATCTCCAGTATACTGTCTAATATTTCATCCCTGTCCTCTGAAAAACCTGTTAATATGTCTTCAAGCGCAGAACTGAAAATTTTACCGTCATATCCGGGATCATAGTGATTTGAAACAACCCCCGAAAGAGCGTACACAAGATTCAAACCTGTCACATCGCGATAGCTTTCCAGATACCTTGCCGAGGAATCACGAAGAGCCGACACCTCATCCGGTTCAATCATCTGTCCGCTTCCGTGCTTTGCGGATTCAAAGCCTGGAGCACGGAAAACAGAAAACCATCTGTGCCAGTCTCTTATTCCTTCTTCATCCACCAGGCCGTCAAGAAGGATGGTCTGCTCTGAAATTCTTAAAAAATCATCAATTCTCTGATGAAACGACTCCGGATCCCTGTACGACTGGCAATAGTCAAGGATATTCTTTGTTGCCTGGCGGCGCGAAAATACAATATTGTCATATGTCCAGGCAATGAGAGCTCTTGCATACCGGTAGATAAAATATTCATTACGATTACCAAGAATATTCCCGTATTTCTTCCATATATCAAATCCGGGAGCATGCCGCGCCATATACTGCAGAAATTTTTCCTTTACCGTTTCTTCACTCTGCTTGGGATTAAAGTAAATCTCATATCTGCTTTTTCCCCGCCAGTCTATAAGCCAGTCCTTTACAACCCCAAGCTGCTTTAACCTGTACAGAACCCTTTCGAGTCTGTCTGATGTTAACGGTTTTGCACCGTATCCTCCGCCCGCACCCGTATCAGGCTCCACAGCATAAAAAAGCTGCCCGTTTTCATCCTCCTGCGGTCTTATCCCCTTAAGCCGCATGCGAAAATTCATGAGCATCTCAACATCTGTCTCTATGCCTTCATTGGAGGTTCCCCACAGAAAGAAAATCGTTCCGAGATCACCGCCGAGACCGATTTTCTTTATTTCCTCCGGTGTGGCATCTCTGGAAAAGGCTCTTTCGATTTTTTCCCTTGTTCCGAAATTCTGGGGCGAATATATGATATAGCTTTCGGCAGGCTGATTATCCCTGCCTGCTCTTCCCGCCTCCTGATAGAAGGATTCCACAGACTTGGGCAGACCGTAATGCACAGTAAAACGGATATTTGTTTTGTTGACCCCCATGCCGAAGGCGCTTGTGGCGGAAAGCAGGCGAAGCCTGTCATCAATAAACAATTTCTGAACCTCGGTTCTGTTCGAAACAGAGCTGTGATAAATACCCACCTGCCCTGAATTCACGGGAAATGTCCTTCTGACCGCCTCGGCAAGCCGCAGCTGACCGCGTCTTGGCGCATCATCCGAGCGATCCCTGGTAAGAGTAAAAACTATCCCGGAATCAGGGATCCCTCCTTCACCGTAGTGATGACGCCTTAAAATATCCTCAAGATACGGAAATATTCCGCGTGCCTGCCCAGAATCTCTGATAACCTTAAAAGACAGATTTCTGCGTCTGAGAGACGGAAGTGATCTCACAACAGTGCCGTCGCCGAATTCAATCTTTAAATCCTGAAGAACAGCCTGGGATGCCGTGGCCGTAAGACCGAGGATCGTAATTCCTGGACATGAATTTTCAATGGTATTAATCAGAGTCAGATAAGAAGTTCTGAAATCATGCCCCCACTCGGAAAGGCAGTGCACCTCATCAATCACCGCATATGAAAAACTGAAATGATCACTTACGGAGTGAAGAGTACTGCGAAACTCCCTGGACTGAAACCGTTCCGGTGCAACCCATACAAGAAAAAGCCGCCCTGCAGCATAAAGCTTTATGATTTCGGATTTCTCTTCCCGTGTCTTTCCCTGACTGGCTATGTATTCTGTTCTTGTAATTCCGGCCCTGTCCAGATTCTCCTTCTGATCCATCAGCAGGGATATGATGGGACAGACAACAAATGAGACAGCCGGCTGTAGCATAACGGCAAGCTGATAGCAGAGTGATTTTCCGCCGCCTGTTGGAAGAATACCAATATTTCGCTGAAGATTAAGAATGTTGACAAGGATCGGAATCTGCCCTTCCTTGAATTCATCATAATTGAACAGATTGCGCAGAAAGAAATGCAGCGCCGCCACCCGCGGCGAATCATCGGAAAGAGGCCATGAAATATTGTAATTGACCGCATCAGAGCATGACATGGAAAAATAATCGGTGCCGTCCCACGGATCTGCAAGTACTGTAATCCCGCTGCAGGAAGTTTCATCCGGACGCCTGAACAGATCGACATCAGCAAAAATACAATTTCCGCCCTCTGTTTTAAAAACAATTTCAGGAGGAGAGAACTTCAGTCCCTTAAGCTCGTACAGATTCCTGTACCACAGCAGCAGATCATCTGCGGCTGTCCGAAAAAGAGGCTGAAGATTTTCGGGAACATTAAAAAGCCACCTGTCATCGCCGACTGACAGGGCGCCGGCCTTTACAAGAGACAGTACTGCAAACTGACAGCGAATAACAGTCTCGTATTTCAGCAGCAGATCTAAATCATCATTTGCCTCACTGTCATCCGACAGCACAGGCACGCTGTCAAAGCCCGCTTCAAGCAGACAATTCCGTATTGACTCAAAGCACTTATCCAGTCCGTCGTACGGCGGTGTCAGCACGGATGCAGGTATTCTTACCGTTTTTCTTCCCTTGTATGAAAGTGCCTCGTCACGGTCTCTGTCAAGCATTTTCTGACCGAGGTTTAATTTATGCTGAATGCCGTCGATCTCAATTACGAGGCCCGCGGCGGGAAGATAAAAATCCACAGTCTGACCGGTCCACTGATCCGAATCATCATCAAGCACCTTCTTCAGATCAGCTTCAGGAATAATCATCTGGCGGATCCATGAATAATCCGGAAGATAGTGTTCCCAAAGCTCATCCGAATAAAAAAAATCAAGAGCGGGATTTCTGCCGTCACCGGAGCCTTTGATGGTATTTCTCCATTTCGGAAGCTCTGAATGCTTCGAAACTAGAAAATATCTCTGCTGCATAATACCTGAAGGATCATTCAGCCGAGAAATCAGATATTCTGACGGCTTAACAACCCTGGATCGCTGAAGGATGTTCATAATAACGCAGGTAAAGGAAAGAAGAGTTGAATCAGGGCATGTGCCTTCCGGCAGGCCGGTGATTATGAAACTGTGCACAGAATTTGTGTAGGAGGCGGAAAAAGAAGCTGATCCCATATCCTGTCACCCCCTCCATACAAATGATTCTGAACCACAAATCCTTCAGTTGCTATTTTATTACTATGTTGGCCCTGAATGTCATATTGATGATGCAAAATCATATTAAATTCATGAAATTTTGAATCAGAATGATCAAATAAAAAAACGGAATGAAACTTTCGCTGCACCTCCTTTTTTCTCAAAAAAAAACACGTAAGTCGTTGTTTTCATTTGAATCCATAGCAAATCAAAATTTGCATACATCAAATTTCAAATTCAAAAATATCATTAAAGCTTAAAAAACGAATAAAAAAAACACAGAATATTTTGCCGGGAAAACGTGATTTACAACAATTCGGATGACGTCTTTCTAGGGACACCATCCTGTTTTTTTGTCCATCAGCCGCTTATTTTTTATACATCCGGCAGTGTAATCTTCACTGTCTGAAATCGGGATTAATTCGAAGGCCGTGCGTCAGAGAAAATGTTCGGGGAATTTAACGGCAACCGCAAGGATCAGCCTAACGTCGCCTTTGTCAACTATGACAAGGACAAGGATGACTGGCCTGCTGTAATCTACAATTCTCTGCTGGATGGCAGCAATGTAACATCAGGATATGTGGCTGACACCAGTCTGATGGCTGCAACCTACCTGAACATGCTGCAGGAGCGCAGAAATTCAAAATCAATGCTGGCAATGGGTGATGCGGAACTTATCAAGAAGAATGTTAAATTCCTCAACACCGGCACGAAGCAGGCTCCAGGCGTTATTGCCATGGCTGCATATGATGATGCAAGCGACAACGGTGTAATTGTATTCATCAATGCAGGCAACGAAAGTTCACAAACTGACGGCATAACACTCAACAGCTATGAGCATTTTACCGACGGGCACCTCGCTGTTTATCCTGGAAGTCTCTGGGATAAGGGCGGCGTATTCGGAAGTGATACCTGCACTGCCGAACTCAACGGCACTGAACTGACTGTCAGATCAACCCCTTGGACCATATGTCTCATCAAATTCGGCTCTGATGTGACACCTGTTGTAGCACCTGATATTCCATCAATGTATTTGATCGGCTCTATAAACAACTGGGCTCAGGATTCTTCCCAGAGACTTCTTTCCTATAACCCTGCCGATGACTCATGGAATATTGACAACGTGACTCTGACCTCATCCGATGAATTCAAATTCAAGGTTTATCCGGATGAATGGGGCTGGAGCTACGGAACTCCGGACGGCGGTAATTTGGGTCAGCTTACATCCAATAACGGCGCCAATATTACCGGTATTCAGGGAACCTGCTCATTCAAGGTGACTGACAATATCGAAAATACGAGCTTCACCTATCAGTGTCAGTAAGTTCTGCTCCGCGCTTCTAAAGAGCGCCGGCCTGCAGGATGAAATGCAGGCTGAGAGCTGAACATGAAAGGATCCTGCCTTTACGGCAGGATTTTTTTTTATCCCGCAGCATGAAATCAAAACAGTCACTGTTTTTTAACATCAGGAACTGGAGGTATTTTGGCACCCGTGCTGTTTAATTCCCGGCCGGGAGGTAAATCATCAGACCGGTGACTATGAAACCGTGTACATCCAAACAGATGAAACACTCTTAAAAGAAAAAACTTCACCCTGCCGTAAAAACACGCGGATGAAGTCAGAACAGAAAACCGTAAAAAGGAAGAGATATAAGACTCCTGATCATGCTCCCCGGATCAGTTCGGAGATATATTCAGATCCGCGGGAAAGCAGTCTGTCAACAAAATCAGGAAGTGTGGTACCGGCCTTGCCGTATACACCGGCATCGAAATATCCCTTGGTTGCAGAAGGCTCAAGATTGAACTCGACAGTTACCGCACCGGCAAACTTCGCAGATCTTACAAAGCCGGCCGCCGGATACACAACTCCGGATGTTCCGATAGAAATAAACAGATCAGATTTGCTCAGTCTTTCGCTTATCAGATCCATATCAAGAGGCATTTCACCAAACCAGACGATATGCGGACGAAGAAGTTTTTTTCCGCAGTTCGGACATGGCTGCTCCGGATCCTGAGGCCTGTCGGTCTCCACCACCGTACCGCATCCGCCGTAATCCTCATAGCATCGAATCTTCATCAGCTCGCCGTGCATATGAATCACATTCTCAGATCCGGCCTGTTCATGAAGATTATCAATGTTCTGGGTTACAAGAGTGTAGCCACCCTTCCACTCCCGTCCGAGACGGGCAAGAGCAAGATGAGCGGGATTCGGTTTTATATTGGCAAGCTTTACCCTCATACCGTCATAGAAATTTCTGACAAGGGCAGGATTGCGATCATAAGCCTCAGGAGTGCAGACATCCTCCACCCTGTGATTCTCCCACAATCCTGTCTCGGAGCGAAACACAGGTATTCCGGACTCTGCCGAAATTCCCGCACCTGTAAGCACAACGATATTTTTAATATTCAGCTGCTTCATGCTCCCGCCCTCCGGACAAACGGCTATAACCAGTTTTTTGAATGATTCATTTTGAAAGTGACAACCTTGCGCCTTGATATTGTAACCTCCTCGCCGGTGCGGGGATTCCTGCCCGGACGAGGATTCTTCTCATGAACTGAAAAGTTGCCGAAACCGAAGATCTTCACAGGCTCGCCCGCCTGCAGAGTATCCTTGATACATTCCAGGAAAAGCTCTACAAGATATGCGGCCTCGTTCTTCGAAACATTGCACTTTCTGCATAAATCAGAAACTATGTTAGCCTTTGTAACAGTCATACAACTATTCCCTTAAAACTGCGTTAAACCTATCCTTAAGCACACCGAGCACACTAGAAACAGTTTCAGAGATTCTTGCCTCATCAAGAGTCGAATTAAGATCCTGAAGCTGCATGCTTATGGCAATGCTCTTCTTTCCACTCTCCATGGTTCCGCCACTGTACAGGTCAAACAGAGAAACCGAACGGATCAAATCGGAGGATGCCTTTTTAATTGTATCAATAATCTCACCGGCCGGAACTGAATCATCAACCACAATGGCGATATCTCTGCGATTTGACGGGAACTTGGATATCTCATGGTACACCGGAACCTGTGTTCTTGACAGTGCGTCAAGTTCAATTTCAAAAACAAAGGTCTTGAATTTTACACCGTACTTTTTCTGTACGGCAGGATGGATCTGTCCGACAACGCCGACCTGTCTTCCGTCATACATCACCGCGGCGCTCTGCCCCGGATGAAGAGCACTGGAATTCAGCGGTACAAAGGTATATCTGTCCTTCTCACCGGTAAGCTCAAGCAGCGCTTCAAGATCACCCTTGATATCAAAGAAATCGACATTTCTTGATGCTACAGACCACTGTTCGCTGTCTGCAAGTCCGGATATTGCTCCGGCAAGAGTCTTGATCTGCGCTATGCCGTTTGGAGCACTGTCATCGGAAATAAACTTCAGACCGCTCTCAAATATCTTAAGAGATGTTACCTGACGGGCGTTGTTAAAAGCGATAACCTGCATCAGACCAGGAAGGAGAGAAACCCTCATTGCATCCATATCGGCAGTAATCGGCTTAGGAATTACTATAGGCTTCATATCAGGATACATTGCCGCCATCTTCTGCTGATCAACAAAACTGTAGGTGACCACCTCATTGTAATTGCGGCATACCAGCTGTGATTTGAGACGATCAAGCGGCAGATCAGTCATGGATGAACGAAGCATGTTAAGCTCCGCCTTCGGTGCGGCATTAGGTATGTTGTTGTATCCGTGAATGCGGGCAACCTCTTCAATAAGATCTTCGGCAATGGCTATGTCAATTCTCCATGAAGGACTGTTTGAAACCATCCTGCCGCCGCCGAGACTCTCGGTTCTGATACCCAGACCGTTGAGAATTTTAAGTACCTGCTCTTCAGTAACAATGTTTTCACCTATAACACGGTGAACCAGAGCCATATCAAGACTTATTTTCTTTGAAACCGGAATCGAATCAGCAGCCTCGGCTCTGATTATCTCGCCGCAGCTTCCTCCGCATATGTCAAGAAGCAGCTGCGTGGCGCGCTCGCACGCCAGTTCCTGTATATTCCAGTCTATACCCCTTTCATTGCGGTGGGATGCATCAGTTGCAAGACCGTATTCTCTGGCCTCTCCCTTGACTGCATCAGGAGAAAAATATGCACACTCAAGCAGAATGTCGGTGGTATTCTCACTCACACCAGTGTCCAGACCGCCGTATATGCCCGCCATGGCAACAGGACCGGTATCATCTGCTATTACCAGAGTTGAAGGACGAAGCTCCAGCTCCTCACCGCTTAAAACCTTCAGTTTTTCACCAGGACGTGCAAAGCGTACATGAATACCGCCCTGGAGCTTGTTCAGATCAAATGAATGAAGAGGCTGTCCCAATTCAAGCATTACATAATTTGTTACATCAACAATAGGATCCACCGATCTCAGACCGCAGCGGCGGAGTTTCTCCTTCATCCATAAAGGAGTTTCTGCCCTGACGTTAAGTCCTTTGAACACTCTTCCGAAGTAACGCGGACATGCCTTAGGATCGTCAAGAGTAATGGAAACAGTATCTGAAAGAGAAGGAACGGCTCTCGTAAAGTCGGGAAGAGTGTATTCCTTTCCTGTAAGCACCGCTATTTCCCTGGCAAGACCGATAATACTCAGACAGTCTGCTCTGTTTGCAGTAAGATCAACCTCGATTAATTCATCATCCCAGCCGAAATAGGTGCGGACATCCTCTCCGAGAGGAGCATCGTCAGGGAGTTCGATAATACCTTCAGAAGGAATATCAACTCCAAGCTCACGGTAGGAGCAGAGCATACCGTTTGACGCAACACCTCTGAGCTTGGCCGGCTTGATTTTAAAATCACCGGGGAGCACGGCGCCGATCATGGCAACGCACACCTTAAGATCCTTTCTGCAGTTCGGAGCTCCGCATACAATATCCAGCAGCTCACTGCCGCCGACATCAACCTTTGTTACATGAAGATGATCCGAATCCGGATGATCGGCACACTCAACAACCCTGCCCACAACCACATGATCAAAATCACCGGCGGCTTTTTCGACAGTATCCACCTCAAGACCGGCCATGGTGATAACATCCGACAGCTCGCCGGCAGTCATACCGGTCTTAACCCATTCCTCAACCCACGCTTTTGAAAATTTCATTTTAGACCTCTGACCTGCTATCTGAACTGCTTTAAGAAACGAACGTCATTCTCGAAGAATGCTCTGAGATCATTGACTCCGTAGCGGAGCATGGCAAAACGCTCAACTCCCAGACCGAAGGCAAAACCGCAGTAGACGTCAGGATCCACACCGGCAGAACGGAGCACCTGCGGATGAACCATACCGCAGCCGAGCACCTCAAGCCACTTTCCGTTCTTACCCTTGACATCCACCTCCGCAGAAGGTTCTGTGAACGGAAAGAATGAAGGACGGAAACGAACCTCAAGATCCTCTTCAAAGAAGTTCAGAAGGAACTGATGAAGGATACCCTTCAAATCGGTAAAATGAATATTCCTGTCAATCAGAAGACCTTCAACCTGATGGAACATAGGTGAATGGGTCATATCATAATCCGGACGGTATACTCTGCCCGGAGAAATCATTCTTATCGGTGGCTGCTTCTTTTCCATGACTCGGATCTGAACACCGCTGGTCTGTGTTCTCAGAACCAGATTCGGATTGAAATAGAAGGTGTCATGCTCGCTTCTTGCCGGATGATTGCCGGGGATGTTCAGAGCATCAAAATTATGATATGTATCCTCTATCTCCGGTCCCTCGACGGTTTCAAAGCCAAGACACGCAAAAAGTTCTGTAATACGGGCGATAGTGCGGCTTACCGGATGCAGGCAGCCTGATTCCGGAGTTCTGCCCGGAAGTGTCACATCAACCTTTTCGCTCATCAGCTTGCGGTTCAGTTCATCTGCCGCCAGTTTCTGCTTCTTTTCATTAAGCGCTGCAAGAACAATCTGCTTGGTGCGATTAATCTCTGCTCCGACCTTAGGCTTTTCTTCAGGAGAAAGTCTGCCTAAATTCTTCATCTGCTCGGTAAAGAAACCCTTCTTGCCGAGATAATTCAATCTTATTTCTTCCGTAGCGGCATCATCTGCAGCCGCTGCTATTTCCTTCAGTGCCTTTTCGACTATCTGATCCAACTGTTCCATTACTATCCTCAAAATAACAGCATAATTTTCAGGCTATGTTCAGAAAGGTATTCCCTTCCGAACTATCAAGGAGTAATCATGAACCTGCACAGGATGACTTAAAAGTCATCACCGCATCTGTCATGAACTTTCTTAACGGGTTAGCCGATCCAACTGTTTCTGATCTAATGACCTTGACATTAAATCCTGGTTTCACGCTTCAATGTATAACCTACCGGTCTCCCCGCTCTGTAGCCTAATGAGCGGATCATAAGAGGGATCTATACAATTCGGCAGCAGAATCACTTTTATACAACAAAAATGAAAGGCTGACTGATGAAACCTCTTCAAACAGCAACCCCGGGACTATCAAAAATGTTTTCGAATTATACCATAACCTTGCATGAACTTGAATTGAGACAGGAGGTGATACATATGCCGCATCAGCCGTCCGCAGGAATACAGCTCATGAAGAGAAAAACCAGCTACTTCAGGCTGTCAGAAAAAAGTCGCACCGGACTTACAGAAGAATACGGTAAGAAGGTGCGCGAAACAAAAAAAATAAGGAACTCCCGCATCAGAAATACAGTGAAGCAGCCGGCGCCCTGTGAAGTCCTTACCGGGCTCCCGCCTGTTGCATCATTCAGCAGCCGCTTCAAAATTTCATCCATATTTCAGATATGCAGATTTAATGTTCCGATACGGAAAGTCCGGAGCTGCAGATCAGCTATCCGACAGTTTTTTATTCCGGACGTCCGCCCCGCCAAACCGGCCTGTTCCTGCGCATGATTATTCCCGCATCTGAAACCGCTGATTTTCTCACACACACGGGGTATAAACAGTCTCACTGCTCCCGACGGGCCTCATGACTGATGTTCAGTGCGTCATAAAGATATTTTTCATCAAAGCCGAATGCCTTGTAGCCAGCAAGGCAGACATCCACGTACCGCTGGGATGGAACATCGATTTTACGCTCCTCATGCATAATGTAGACAAATGCTCTGAGATTTCTGACCTCTCTGTCACTGATGCAGGTTACTGGAATTTCCATCTCGGTCTTGTAGTAGAAATTCGGACAGCCTTCGTAGCGATCAAGAGAAAGTTCATTATCATCCGTTACCTCCCATACCGCCACCGGAACCCTTGAGCCCTTCTTGGGTTCGATGGTAAGGTAGGCCCCGGTTTTGCTTCCCTTGAACAGCAGCTGATAATCCTGTATTTCCGAGGTGCCTGCAATGCTTGCTCCGGAGCAGCGGTGGTTCATCTGGTCAATGTTGAGGTTGCTGCCGTAGGCGATGTAATATTTCTTTGTCATAATTCAATTCCTTTCTTTTGTTTTAAAACCGTAAGATATGCCGTTCTGCTGACGACACCACTCACAAGGATCGCCGGATCCTCACCGCATGGTTAGAACCTTCAGTTCTTTTTTACCGGTTTCAGTGAAGCGGTAAATATTTTCATTCAGAAAAGTCCTCAGTATAAGGATGAGTGATATAACAGAACAATTTAACGTAACGATATGCACCTGCCGGTACATATCATACCTGCAGACAAGAACGTGTCTATAAAACCGCTCAGCGTGTTTCCCTACTTTCTGCTAATCCAGAGAGCAGGCCGCAGAAGATTGCGTTCATATTCAATACCGCAGAGAACGTCGCTATTCCTTCCGGATACATAGTGTGCCCCGCCTTCGCCGGATGTTCTGAGCCACCAGTCTTTCACTTTCTTTTCTGCCAGGTCTGCCAGCCTCTTCTGGCTTTTTATATTGGGATGCATCTTCTTGATTACATGCATGGTAATACCGGTAAGGCGATCCTCTGGAACCGGAAAATATTTCTCAACCTCGTCCCTGCTCAGAAGAAAAATTCGGTCTTCTGTTTCCTCTCCAAATCCTGAAATATGTCTGACCGGAACAATCTGATTCTTCTCCGTATCATCAAAGCATGAGTTGAAAAAATAATTGTTCAGCCACTTTCGCGGATCACTGTTCTCCCAGGACAATTCCTTCTTCAACACCTTCTTTAATTCTTCAAAATTATTCTCAAAAGTAGAGATGATGTCATCACGCAAGATTCTGTAGCATTGTAATTCCAGGGCTTTGTCTGACAGCAGAAGAACTTTTTCATCAGTTGTATCCAGCACCCGCCATTCCACCGGAGAAAAATCCTTAAACATTTGAACGTAACGGCCGAATGTGACCTTGTCTCCAACCTTGTATAAATTTTTTTCAATCATATCAACTCCGTTTAATCATTAACTTAAACTGAAAAAAACTCTAACGACTGTCCTGAACCATTCCTTCAGTCTGAATTTCCCGATTAGAACCTGAAGGAAGCTGAATCCAGTCAGCACTGACATCATTTTCCTGACTATACAATGCAGGACTCTTAAAGATCCCGGTCTGAAATATCATACCTGTTTAAAACCGAAACACAGACATTCAGTGCATTTTTAGACTTTTCTTAACTCGTATTGAATTTCCCCAGTAAAAAACTAAAAGAACAAAATACTATGACTGCGCTGTGAAAAACCGGAACCACAGCTCCGGTTTAAAAAACGAAAAACAAGAAGTAAAAACAGAAACAATTTAACCTTTATTTCAAAGATTGGTTACATAATAGCAAATAATTAACGTTTTGTCAATAGTTTTAGAACATTACATAAAGATTATACAGATTACGTCACATAATTACCTGTTTATCACTTTATATTAATGGCAAGTGCCTCAGGTATGATTGACTGTTTAAATTAATTAGTTATCAAAAGAGGATAAGAACAGAAGAAATGACAGACTTATTGCATTGACAAGGCGGCAGGCCGTGGTCCTGCTAATCAGAAGCAGGTTTCTGACATCCAGACGTTTACGACAGATTTTTGCAGAGACTTTTCGATAACGGCTGCGCAGGATCCTAAACCGGGATCATCAAATCTATAACTGAAGACCGGCTGTCACCGCTACGGCGCGGCACACCTCTTTTACCGCTCCGCATAACAGCATACCGGCACTGAGCTGCAAAAAATTCTGAAAGAGTTCAGTTTTTCATCCTTAAAGGCATGATAAGAACAATTATGCTCGAGATCGTCCGGAGCAGGTCTGGAAATTTCAAACTGAAGAAATTTATGATCATAAACTCCTACTGTTTTACTCCTTAAGCTTTTTCCCGAAAAATTGATGGAATCTGACTGTCGGGCTGATTGAATGATACAGCCCCGGTAAGAAAATATCCGTTTTTTTGAAAACTTGAATTATTTTGAATAATTGAATCAGTGTTAAGTCTCCATTTTCCAAGAGGCTGATTAAAAGAAAGAGCTCCGAAAAAGATCCTGTCAACACTGATGACTTTTTCCATATTCCATCCATCAAGCGGCTGATTGAAATTAAAGGCATGGGAAAACATCTTATCCATCACAGCAACAGATGACACATTCCAGGAATTTAAGGGCTGATTAAACGATACTGCCCAGCTGAACATCGAATCCATAGTCTCGACTGCTGAAACATCCCATTTATCAAGAGGCTGATTAAAGGAGAGAGCTCTGAAAAACATCCTCTCCATAGTTTGTACTCCAGATGTGTTCCAGTCGCCTATGTATTGGTTAAAAGACTCGGCACAATTAAACATCATATCCATTTCATAAACATTCGACGTATCCCAGTCTGCAAGAGGCTGATTAAAGGCCTTGGCACCGTCAAAAAAACTGCTCATGGATATCACCTGCCCTACATTCCAGCCGCCGATATTCTGATTAAAAGAAGCGGCATTGCAAAACATTCTTTCCATGGCAGTGACATTTGACGTGTCCCAGTCCCCTATCGGCTGATTGAAACTTCTTGCTCCTGCAAACATGCTGTTCATATCATAAACTTTTGATGTATTCCATTTTCCAAGAGGCTGATTGAAAGACTCTGCGTCTTTGAACATATTAGACATAACCAGCACTTCAGATGTATCCCAGTCCCCTATCGGCTGATTGAATGAGACAGCTCCTGCAAACATATATCTCAAGTCAGAAACCTTTGACGTATTCCATTTTTCAAGGGGCTGATTGAAAGACACGGCATCTTCAAACATGTTGGCCATATCAGTCACTTCAGACGTATCCCAATCACCTATAGGCTGATTAAATTTTTCTGCACCGCGGAACATACCGCTCATATCTATTATGCCGCTGGTTGAAACAATGTTCACAAATTCAAGATCTTCAAAATCCATGAAGGCATTCGAAAGACTGTGAACCTCCTGCGTAAAAATAATTCTGAAATCAAACCTTTTTATACTGCTCATTCTGTTTGCCCTCCAGAACGGATTGCAGACATTGCGGTAACCTTCGTAAGGTTCATCCCCGTCATCAGAGTACATCTCATAGTTCCCGTTAAGACAATCCTGAATTTCAAATAAATCTTCATTCATGGTAAATTCATAGTTTATTGTCAGTGATTCAAGACTGTTGCTGATCATGTTACGCAGAAGTTCAGCTGTGATCTCCTCCGGCGAATTGATGACAGGATTAAGCTTGTCTCCTGCAGGCTGTGCAAAGGTAAGAACAGGAAATGAATATGACACGGCACCGTCAAACATATTATCAAGATAATAAAGTCTTGTTGTATCCCAGCCGTCAACAGGGAAATTGAAGGAAACAGCATTTTCAAACATCATCCTCATGGAACTGACCATTGAGGTATCCCAGTTTCCGATGGGCTGATTGAAAGCTGATGCTCCGGAGAACATTCCAGACATATCAGTTACAGACGAAACATCCCAGTTTCCGATGGGCTGATTGAAAGTTTCCGCCTCACAAAACATACTGCTCATATATTCAACAGCAGAAACATCCCATGATCCAACCGGCGAGTCGAAAGATCTTGCTTCTTCAAACATCCTACTCATATTTCTAACTTTTGATGTATTCCAGTCATCCAGATCCTGGTTAAAGTTTTCTGCACCGCAGAACATTCCAGACATATCAGTTACAGACGAAACATCCCAGTTTCCGATGGGCTGATTGAAAGCTGATGCTCCGGAAAACATTCCAGACATATCAGTTACAGACGAAACATCCCAGTTTTCCAGGGGCTGATTGAAATTTTCCGCCTCACAAAACATACAACTCATATTTTCAACTGCAGAAACATCCCATGATCCAACCGGCGAGTCGAAAGATCTTGCTTCTTCAAACATACTACTCATATTTCTAACTTTTGATGTATTCCAGTCATCCAGATCCTGGTTAAAGTTTTCTGCACCGTAGAACATTCGCTCCATATCCACAATATTTGAAACATCCCTTAGATTCACATATTCCAGCTTTTTAAGATGCGCAAAGGCTCCGGCCAGCGATGTTACACTCGGCCCGAGAATCACCTCGAAATCAATCCGTTTAAGCTCGGATATCTCATTAGCTGCGAAGAAAGGATTGTTCTGCAGGACTTCCTTTTCTGTCGTTTCTTCGGATTCATCATCATCGTAATCATCATCATCGGGCATCATCGATTCATTTTCATGGATAAAAAAAGCAAATTCATAATTGATAGTCAGAGACTGAAGTTTGTTTTCCGCAATGGCCAGAAGGAGTTCACCGGTTATATCGGCTGGAGAGTTGAGAACAGGATTAAGACATGATGATCCGGAGACTTCGCTGCGAAATTCTTTCTCTGTTCTGTCATAAATATTACTCATGAAAACTCCTTCTTAAGTCGCAGAACAAAAACTTTTACGATGTGCTTCTGTTCCAAAAAATATAAGTCACTCTAAAGATTAAGACCCTGTTGAGGAAAAGAGCTGATCCTGAATCAGCATGATACATCATAAAGTTATTCTGGCTAAAAATTTTACCTTTATAAGTTCAAAATATATGAAATGAATTGGATTTCAGCGGTATAAACACTTTTGTTGAACAGTGCCGGAATTAAAAATTAACAATAACCGCACAATAAACCACGGATTTTACTTTGATCCGCAGCAAGCGAAAATATTTGTCTTTTTGAAATAATTTTAAACTGACCTGCGGGCAGCAATTTGTTCACGCTCATTAAAAGCGGTTTTTACAAACATGCTGGAAATATTCAGGATGATTTATTCCAAATAAACAGATTACATTAACAAGGAATAATTATTCGCAGGAGTTCAGATCTGCATCGCTGCTGGCGAGGCATACTCCAACCGAATGATACTCAGGATTTTGCTCCGTACAGTTACCTTCGTTACCATTGAAATGGAAATTCTAATGAAAGGAACAATCAGAGCCGGAATTCAGCGGTCTGTCAGCGTCGTTCCGACAGGAATTTGCAAAGACGCTTAAAAGCATGAATGAAACGATTTAAAATTTCCGGATTTTTCTTTTGCTTCTGATGAGAACATTACTCACAGATCCGGCACTGCGCAGTTGAAAACAGATCAGTCAAACATAAAAAAATGTTCCAAGCCCGGCGGATGCGTCATCTCATCAGTTAAAAACAGTGTGTTTTAGCCCGTGAGCGACAATATAAAAGTCCGTCCAATCACCCGCATGCAGCGGTGAGAGGCATATCATGATTTCCTCATTTGCAGTCAGAAATCAAAATTCTTCGTCAGTTCTGCTCCGGATTAAGACTGATAGGCATAGGTTTATCTACAATAAAGCCTTGATATGCATCAAATTTATATTGTGAGATAATCTGATAGGCATGGTCGGTTCGGATATGCATCACAATAATCTTTCGATCATTTTCGTGAATCTTCTCCAGTATGGAATTGATTATAGGACTTCCTCCGGACTCATGAAGCGAAACAACAGTATCGCAGTCAAGTTTTACATACTCCGGGTTAAGTTTATCGACAACTGCATAAGATCCGATTCCGCCCTCAAAATGATCTATGGCAAGCTGGCATCCGTATGAACGAATCAGTTCAACCATTTCCTTCATAGCTTCGAAATTCTGTCTTATATTGTTTTCAGAAATTTCAAAACACAGCTTATGAAGATCAAATGGAACAGTCTCAAACATACGTTTCATTTTTCTGATCATATGCAGTGAACATGATGTAGATGCGGAAAGATTAATAAACACCGCGCCAAGTTTATCCTGTTCCTGAGTTCCGATCCAGTCCATCAGGGATTCAAGCACCCAGGAATCAATATGAGTAATCAGACCGAACTTACGGGCGGCACCTATAAATGTGCTTGCAGGCAGAATGTTTCCGTTGTCACCCAGAAGACGGACAAATATTTCAAGATAATCACTTTCTCCGCCCCCTGTGAATTCAAGGCGCTGCTTGAACAATACAAACTTATGCTGCTCGATGGCATTGTAAATCTGGGCAATCCAGCTGATTTCCTTCTTGTAGTTAAGAACATCCTCACTGTAGTCGGAATACAGGGATACCCGGTTTCGACCCTGAAGCTTTGCCGCGCCGCATGCAGTCTCGGCAAGAGACAGAATCGAACTGGTATCGATAGAGTTGCATGAAATGATGCCGATGCTGGCTGTTACAGAATAAAAACTGTGGTTCCATTCAAATCTTAGTTTCTGGATTGCCGAACGGATAAGCTCCGCCTTGGCCACGACAACATCCATGTAACTGTCAGTTACAACGACACCAAACTCGTCACCTCCGAGTCTGGCGATGTTATCGTCAGGAATTCCAATCTTGTGCAGAGCACTTCCCACCATCTGAAGGAAGGTATCACCCGCAAGAGAACCGCAGGAATTGTTAATAACCTTAAAATGATCAATATCAATAAAAAGGAAATAATCGGCCGATGATCTGCTTCTGTTTCTGTCACCCTCGTCCTTAACCTGAAGGAGACGGTGCTGCATAAATGTTCTGTTATGGAGCTTGGTCACAGAATCATGATTCATCACATAGTCGATCTGGGTTCTGATCTGCTTGTTTTCAGAAATATCAATAATGATACCCTCAATCACCACCTGCCCGCCGGTCTCCGTCTCCGGATGCTCGTTATGCCCGGCAATTCTCAGGGACATAAGAACTGTAAAAACGGTCCCGTCGCTGCGCTTCATAGCAACTTCGCGCTTGATGCCGCCCTGATTTGCCAGAACAAGATCTGAAAGAAGCTCATTGGCCTCTGTCTGATTTACGAAAACCTCACGGATATGCGGACCGACCTGCGTGCACATTTCTTCAAGGTTGCTAAAACCGAGCATGGCAAAAAAGGCCTTGTTGGCTGTCATAACCCTGCCGTCGGGATCTGCAGAGAAAAATCCTTCCGTGGCCTGATGGTACATGTCTATGAAGCGCTGTGAAATAGAGCGGTTCTTGATGCCTGCAGCTATTCTGCTGCTCTTTTCAATATAGGTGCGGTAAACAAGAGCGAAGCTCAGAGAAAAAGAACCAAGCGCCGCAAAGCAGAACATAACCGTATCGGTGGCGTATGCAACGTAGTAGAGTCCGAACTTGACAAGAAGGTTTGCAAACCATGACACCAGGAAGAAAATGACGGACACAAGACATAACTTCTGAAAAAGACCGCATTTTCTCCATATGATATAACCCATATACACGTATACCAGGAAAAGCAGACCCATCAGGAATATGCTTGCATACACGGAATATCTGATGTCAATAAACCAGCATGCCACCGACATGAACAGCGGGAAGAATATAATCATGCGGTTGTTCTTGCTGAAATGCCGCACAGTGCCGATCTGTCTGAACACATCATCAAATGAGAAGATAAGTCCCACAAAAAACAGATTTGATATGCACAGATAAAGTTTCTGGGCATTGATTGAGACAGGAAGAATCCCGCTCATGAATATCAGACCGCTCAAATGAAGCAGAAGGACAAGGGTGCACAGACAAAAGAGTGCATAATAAAGGAACCGCCTCTCTCTTATGAAGCCGAACATCAGAAAACTGAAGAGCGAGGCCAGAAATATAATGCCGTCCACAACGCCGGACACTGTCTGGGCAACTGCGATCCTTGAAACATAAGGTCTGAGATGAGACATGCGCACGGGTACAAATGTCGGCGTATCATTGACAACCTTGATATAAACATCAAAGCTCTCATCCTGCTTCATGTATATTGGAAAAACAAAATTACCGGCCGGGTAAGGTTTGGATTTAACACCGAGATCCATTCCGGTATACCAGAATTTCTGGAGCTGTCTGCCGTATGTGTCAACAAGAAAAACCTCAACCTTGTTGAGCATAAAGCTGTCAAGCTCAAGCATTACAAGTGTAAAACTTCCGGAATCGTTACTCAGCCTGACCCTGGACCAGTAGTGCTTGCCGGGATCACCGACATGCATATAACCATAGGCATTCGGATGCCAGTCGGTCATATGCTCCACCTGCCATGTCCAGGTAAAATCCTGATATGTAGACAGACTTTCAAGACGTGAACCGACATTCTTATCCATAAACTGATCAATAATTCTAATTGTCTCGATAGCATGAGATGAAACTGAAAACAGGACCAGTACAAGACAGAGAAGAAATCGGATCATCTGAAAATCTTAAAAATATACTTTAGAAAATAAAAAAGGGAGATCAAGACAAGATCTCCCCTGTGGTCGAAAAAATTAAGCTAAAGCAGCCTTTGCTTTTTCAACAAGCGCAACAAACGTTGACTTGTCCTGAATAGCAATATCGGAAAGGATCTTGCGATCGATTTCGATTGAAGCCTTCTTCAGACCATTGATGAACTTGCTGTAGGAAATACCGTTCATGCGTGCAGCAGCATTGATACGAACGATCCAAAGCTGTCTGAACTGACGCTTCTTCTGACGACGGTCACGAAAAGCATACTGACCGGCCTTTGTAACAGCCTGAACTGCAACTCTGTATACACGTGAACGTGCACCGTAATAGCCCTTGGCAGCATTTAAAACTTTCTTGTGACGTGCATGGGCAGTAACACCGCGCTTAACTCTTGGCATATTCTATATCTCCTAATCTTAAACAGTTGGCAAGCACTTCAGTACTCTCTGGATGTCGCTATGATGAATCATGCTCATAGGACGCAGATGACGCTTACGCTTTGTAGACTTCTTGGTAAGAATATGCTGCTTGTTAGCCTGCTTGCGCTTGAAACCATTGGCGGTCTTCTTGAAACGCTTCCAGGCGCCCTTGTCATTTTTAATTTTTGGCATTATAAACTCCGCAATTGGAATAATTAACAACACACAATCAGGAGAGCGGCCGAACCGCTGCTTAGATCCCCGACTGCTACTTCTTTTTAGGCGCCAGAACCATCACTGCCTGTTTGCCCTCAACCTTGGACTGAGTTTCCACAGCTGCAACATCAGCCACATCATTCTCAATTCTCTTGAGGACTTCCAGGCCGAGATCCTGGTGAGCCATTTCACGGCCTTTAAACTTAAGAGTAATCTTAACTTTGTCGCCGTCTTCAATAAAGCGCTTCAGGTTGCGTAGTTTTACCTGATAGTCGCCTTCATCAGTCGCAGGTCTGAGCTTGATTTCCTTCACCTGAACCTGCTTCTGCTTTTTCTTCTGCTCTTTCTGAGACTTGCTCTTCTCGTAGAGGAACTTACCATAATCCATTATCCGACAAACCGGAGGTTCGGCATTAGGACTGATTTCCACCAGATCAACACCTGCATCAGCTGCCATCTTAAGTGCTGCATCAACTGATACAAGACCTACTGCATTACCGTCAAAGCCGATAAGACGGATTTCCTTACAGCGTATCTCACCGTTTATTCTTGTCTTCGATGCTCCGCGCACGGTTTTCTTTGAATTGTTTATGGTTTATTCCTCCAAAAGTTTTAAACTGCGGGTCTCAACCTCGCTCTGAACTCTGCTTATAAAATCATCAAGCTTCATCTGACCGAGATCCGCCCCCTTACGTGTACGCAGGGTAACCACGTCACCTTCAACCTCCTTTGCACCGCATACAACCATGTACGGTATGTGCATCAAGGTATGCTCACGAATTTTATAACTTATCTTCTCATTTCTCAAGTCTGTTTTTACTCTAATGCCTGATTTACGCATTTTTTCTGCAACATTTCTGACGTAACCGGCCTGAGCATCGGTGATATTCATTACCACAACCTGAACAGGAGCAAGCCATGTAGGGAAATATCCGATATAGTTCTCTGTAAGTATACCGATAAATCTTTCGATGGATCCCAGGATCGCACGGTGAATCATTACAGGAGTATGCTTCTCGTTGTCTTCGCCGATATATGTGGCACCGAGGCGTCCCGGAAGCGCGAAGTCCAACTGCACTGTTCCGCACTGCCATGCCCTGTCGAGAGAGTCGTGAAGCGTGAATTCAATCTTAGGACCGTAGAAGGCGCCCTCGCCCGGCTGATATTCAAATTCCAGACCGTTCTTCTTCAGAGCCTCTGCCAGATCGGCCTCCGCCTTGTCCCACATTGCATCATCACCGATACGCTTTTCAGGACGGGTTGACAGCTTTACATCAATATTGCTGAAACCGAAGGTGGCATACAGGTCATAGACCATCTTTATACATCCGCTCACCTCTTCCATAATCTGATCTTCAGTACAGAAGATATGCGCATCATCCTGTGTAAAGCCTCTTACACGCATAAGACCATGCAGAGAGCCGGAAGGCTCATTGCGGTGGCAGCTTCCGAACTCGGCCATACGGATTGGAAGATCACGGTAGGATTTCAGACCCTGATTGAAGATCTGAACATGACCCGGACAGTTCATAGGTTTGATGGCATATTCACGGTTTTCAGAACTGGTGGTGAACATTGCATCCTTGTATTTTGCCCAGTGACCGGAACGCTCCCAGAGAACCCTGTCCATCATGAAAGGTCCCTTGACCTCCTGATAGCCGTATTCCTGAAGCTTGGTGCGAACAAAACTCTCCAGCTGACGGAAAAGAGTCCATCCGTCATTATGCCAGAACACCATTCCCGGAGCTTCCTCCTGCATGTGGAACAGATCCATCTGTCTGCCAATCTTGCGGTGATCTCTCTTTGCAGCCTCCTGAAGATGCTGCAGATAACCGTCAAGCTGCTTCTTATCCGCCCATGCGGTACCGTAGATACGCTGGAGCATCTTGTTGCTGGAATCGCCTCTCCAGTATGCTCCCGCAGTCTTCAGAAGTTTGAAATGATGACAGAAGCCCATGTTGGGAACATGAGGACCGCGGCACATATCAATATATTCAAGGTGATGATAAAGGGCCGGGTGATCATCCTTTGATATATTCTCATCAAGGATGGCCATCTTGTAGGTTTCACCGCGGGATTTAAACACATCGTAAGCCTTCTGCCAGTCTACAGGCTCCTTGACCACCTGGTAGTTCTGATCTGCCAGTTCGTGCATTCTCTGCTCAAGGCGGGCTATATCCTCTTCTGTAAGAGTATGATCAAGATCCACGTCGTAGTAGAAACCTTTCTCGATAACTGGACCTATGGCCATCTTTGTTTCAGGCCATAACTGCTTGATTGCATGACCGAGGAGATGGGCGCAGGAGTGACGAATAATCTCTACACCTTCTTCATTCTTTGAGGTGATGATGGAAAGCTGTGCATCTTCTGTTATCAGATCGCAAGCATCTCTGAGAACTCCGTTGACTCTGCCTGCAATGCAAGCCTTGGCAAGACCGGCACCAATACTTTGCGCCACTTCATAAACGGATACAGGGTGATCAAATTCTCTTTTGCTACCATCTGGAAGAGTAATAACTGGCATTTGTAATTCCTTATCAGTGGTGACACCTACCAAGTGCCACATGAAATAAAATATAAAAAAACATCAGTTCAATGAAAAATTATCTGAACTGCTTCACAAAATCCGATGCATTATACCACCTGTAACAATTCTTGAAAATTAAAACCGAAACTTAAACCAGATCGCAGATCCGCGGGACAAAAATAACCGCATCATCTGAAAACACTCCGGGAGTGATAAAAACATTTGAGGATCACGAAGTTATTCATTCAGAAATGACACCGGAAGATAAGGAGATGTTCACACACCGGAGGAAAGATGACTATATACCCGAAAGCAGAACGCACAAAAACAGAATTATTCCTCAAAGCCGGCCGGAAAGAATGAGGAGGAACAGTCAGAATACAGTCAGGAAACAGCATATGCCTTTGCAGTCCTGCCTGTCCTGCAGCCGAAGTATACAGGGAAAAACAGAATCCGGCATGATTGAAGGAAGTCAGTAGAAAGATTCATGCCGGATGTAAAAAAATCTGTAGACCTGCGGTCAGAAGTTTCTCTTAATGATCCTTACGGTCACTGAGCCATCAGCATTGAGAACTGCTGTTTCATTGCTCATGCCGCTGTTGTCCCTGTAGGTAAAGGTACTGCCGTAATCTGCATCCATGGATGTTGGAGAATAACCCCCGCTGCTGCGAAGAGATGAATCAAAATCAAGTTCAACATCACCGCGGTTCATTGCATATGCATTACCGCAAACACCTGCCAGAATAACTGATGCCAGAACAACTGCAAACTTTTTCATACCTGTACCTCTTAGCTGTTTTATTATCTCTTCTGCAGAGGTAACGCTCAGATTAGCATAAAGGTTACAAAAAAAGTTTGAATTAAAGGATTTCGGCTCTTTACAGAATCATGCCGGGAATATTTACGATGATTTATTCCAAATATGCGAACTCTTCAGCACGGAATAATTATTTGCAAGGGTTCAGAACCGGCCTCGCTGCTGTCACGTCGCAATATAACCTGTTGATACTCAGGGATATATGTCCGTACAGTTATCTGTGTTACCTCCGAAATGCAATTTTTACCGGCGAAAACACTCCGGGCCAGAGTTCAGCCGTCCAGGCAGGAATTTGTAAAGAGCAGGGAAAATTCCTGCTCAAACATACAGCTCCAGCCCGGCATAATTGAAAACGATCCATGCATCTTCAGTAAAAATGCACAGCTCCTCTTTTGAACCGGGATTTCATCAGAAGCAACGAACTCTGCCCTTACTGAAAGAGTTGATATTCCTTATCCGGTCCGTCTCCTTCAACCTTATCCTTGACCTGTTTATCATCCTCAGCTCCTGCTGTCTTTGTTTTCAATTTTTTTAGCAGCTCGGCGCTGTGTTCCTTAACATCAAGTCCCGTGATCATAAGAGCACCCTCTTTAAGCAGTTCCCGGTTACCGGATGTAACCGGATCTCTATTTATTCTGTCGTTTTTGTAAGAAAGCACATAGCACAGTCTTCTGGATTTAAGCGCCGCCCTTGCTGCATGCATGGAGCCTCCGTTATAGGTTGATTGAAGCACAAACACAGCCGATGATACACCCGCCTGAAGTCTGTCTCTGGCCACAAATTCAAATCTTCCCGTCTTGTGTCCGACAAAATATTCAGACAGGAGAAGACCTCCGCCATCCACTATCCTCCTGGCAAGATTCTGATTTTCCCGCGGATATACTGAATCCCAGTCAAGTCCGGTGGAAAGAAAGGCCGTGGTTACACCCCGGGATTTCAACGCACCCTGATGTGCCGCCGTATCACAGCCTTTGGCAAGACCGGAAACAACATTAATCCCGTTTTTAGCCAAAAACTCCCCCAGAAACATTCCTGCATCAACTCCCTCCCTGGTTGGCTCGCGTGTGCCGATAACCGCGCAGCAATCCATGGAAAGTTTGCTTATATCCCCCCTGTACCACAGAATAGACGGAGGACTGCATCTGCCCTTATCATCCACGGCATCCATCAGTTCCCGCGGATATGACGGATCTTCGAAAGTAATGAACGACACCGACTGCCGCTGGCTTTCCTCAATGATTCTGGCTGCGGAATCCTTGCATCTGGTAAATTCCTCCGCGGTCAGTTCCTCTAAATTTTTTATCCTGAGCTTTGAGCCTGCATCCCTTATATCATCATATGAAAGGGAGGATTCCATACCGTATGCTCCGGTTACATAATCCACAAATTTTATAAAACGACTGTTTCCGATACCCTTGATAAATGACAAGGCGAGAACTAGATCTTTTTGCATAATAACCATCAACCAAACGAAAATAAAAAAAACAACACATGTCACTGGCAGAACAGGAGGAGGCATAAAACAGGAAAAGAACTGAAATTTAAAAATCGCAACTCTTCACACAGAATTAAATTTAGTTTTATGCACACAAAATTTGATCCTGCAAATTCACGAAACACCAGTCAGCATACGCAGGATCATCCCTGACAGGATGCGGACAGCAGAACGAAAATCCGAACTCACCAATAATCCGGATTGAATGTTTTTCCAAGAAAAAGTCCGGTCACGCTTCTTGCTCCGCCTGCAGACCTGAGTTTACCGGCTGTATCTGAAAAAGTGGTTCCACGGGTAATCACATCATCAATCAAAATGACATTTCTGCCCTTTATCAGCCCGCTGTCAATAATAAAATCAGCGGCGGGATCAGTGCTTTTCTGTCCTGTATGTCCCGGAACCGTATCTCTCTGCCGTGTTACGATTTTAACAGAGGAAAAGATGTTAAACTCAGCAGAAAAATGCTTTGAAAGCTCAAGAAACCTTTTGTATGTCTTATCTCTTGTGGATGCAGGAATAAAAGCCACAACATAACCGCTGACGCTGCCGCCTGTTATATATGAAATGCCCCGATCAAAATAACTCCAGGCCTGCGGCGCCCTGCCGTCCTTGAAGTCAAAAATAAGTTTTCTGGCTGCCGACTCCTGTTCACTGCAGGAAAATCTGACGGGAATATAGCGAAGCCAGTAGTAATAACGGTAACCATTAACAAGATCGCTTTGAATATTCATGACTGTCATCTCCCGATACAAACAAAAACATAAGAAAATCTGTCAGTGACAGAACATTCTTTTCTGTCTTCAATTGTTCAAACATTATTCATCCCGCCGCTGCGGCAACGGCTGTCAAATACTTTTAAGAGCCTCGTTTATTTCATCCATACTTGTGAAGCAGCAGTTTTCTCCCCTATTCTCAAGCATTGACATCATACTCATTTTTGCTCTGCCGAAGTAGTCACCTGCTTTAACCAGATCCTTCGGCACAACGATCCCGTCCCTGTAAAAGCGGCCCAGTCTTATCGCAACATCAGGGAAAAGATAATCATCTTCACCGATAATTGAATCGAGCTTCATCAGTATCTCAAAAGAGATTTCCGGGGCTTTTAAAACTCCTGTGCCGTTAAAGTACATATCGGAAAGACAGAGAGCGGACTCACAGTCGCTTTTTGAAGTTGCATAGGCAAAATAGCTCATTGCCTTTTTATAATCATGCTCTGTATTCTCACAGTCGTAATAGATATGACCCAGATACCTGGCCGCATGAACAAAATACGATTCATCATACATGCGGTTCATCCGCATTTTATATATTTTCTTATATGCATACTCCGCTTTTTTGTAATCAACAGGAAGAGCCAGGTAACCGTTATAGTAGCTGTCGGCATACACCTCAAGGAAAAGAGGATCACAGCAGTCCCTCTTCGAATCAAGACGCTTGATATATTTCTCACGCTCGCCGGAGGTTACGGTGCTGCTCTTCATATAGACATCAAAGACCAGAAACAGGATATCAAGATAGTAGCTGTCCTCTGGCATAAGAGAAAACGGATCCTCTCTGCAGGCTGTATAAACCTTCTTCAATTCGGCAAGACTTCTTTTCACCCCTTCATTTTCATCCTCAAAAGAGAAGATCATCATTATGGAATAAAACAGAAAACTGCTCATATAGCCGGTTTCATTAAAAAATTCAAGATTCTCCGGGAAAGCAATAAAATCATGAAATGCTTCAGCCCACAGTCCCAGCTGATCCACTGATTCCATATCGCATGCCGAATCAATAAAATGCAGGAAATCATCCTCAGCCGGTACATATTTGTATACATCAGATATATCTTTAAAGGGATAACGGCCCTCTTTAACAAGCTGGCACGGAGTTTTATCAAGACGCCACAGACATCTTACAGTTTCCGGATCAGGTGACACCGGTTTGATAGGCAGAATGGATGCCGCGGTAGTTTCTACAATATCCGGATCGCGCTCATCATATTTTCCCCTTTGTAAATCATCTATATGCACAAGATTTACAGCATTATCAGCAAAAGTGTTCTGAAGCCAGTATATCTGACCGGCGAAATAAGCAAATTGAGGATTAACTATTATATTCAACTGAAAAATCCGTTAGAAAAAAACTAAACAATCACACAGGGCAAGGTCAGGCCGACATCTGATCAGAATCGGGGAAAACATAATCTGCAGAAGACATCAGCAGGATTTACCCTTTGATGACTTATCATTCCTGTCCAGACTTGCCAAAGCCCTGTTTACATTCATCATAACCGCATTATCGCCATACTGCGGCGCATGATTAAGACGATACTCCAGACTGTTCTTGGCTCTTATAAAATATTCACGGGCGGACTCAAGATCAACCTCGATTCCAATACCGTCACGGAAGCAGTAGCCCATGCGCAGAGCAACATCCGGATATTTAATTTCGTCCTCTCCTATTACGGAATGAAGGTTGCTGATAATCTTCCAGGCCCGGCGCAAATCCTTTTTAACACCGTGACCGTTTCTGAACATATCAAACAGTTTGTAGGTGGCTTCTATCATTCCGTTTTCTGCGGCAAACGAAAAAAATCTGTATGCCTTCTTGTAGTCAGGGCGCCCGAGGCGGTTGCTGTAATATATATATCCAAGAGAATTGGCGGCCTCAAAGCAGATCTCCCGCTTGAATCTGGGATCTTTACTCAGGCTGTACAGCATAAGCAGAGCTGTTTCTGATTTTTTCCAGTTACAGCTGACAATCTCATTTCCGCCGTAATATGCATAGGCATAATATCTCCATAACTGCGGATCTCTGCTCCCGAGCATTCTTTCAAGTCTTGCCTCATACTCCGCAGCAGCATCAGGATTAATGCCCGTACGTGAAACCTTTACTTCAAACAGCGTCATCATATCAAGAAGATGAGGATCATCATCTCTCATATCAGCCAGAGGATCCCTTCTGTACTCAAGATAGGAGGTCTTGAGATTTTCAAGATACGACCACTCGTCAGTACTTGAATCAAAGTACAGTGAATCACGGGAAACAGTCTCAAGAAAAACCGCCAGAGGAAAATTGCTGTTAACCATTTCTGCAAAACCGGCAGAAAGGAAAAATTCAGCGCAGAAAATAGTCCACAGAGAGACTGCCATCGGATTTTTTCTTGCTGATGCATTTTCTATAAATCTGAAAATATCATCCTCGGTAGGTACATAGTTCGTCCATATATCAGTGAACGGGTACATACCCTTCTCTGCCAGCTCCCAGGGGGTAACATCCATTCTCCACAATCTGCGGACAGTTTCCGCATCAGGATCAACAGGTTCAAGAGGTGTTACATAATCATCAATCCCCCTGTCATCATCCAGCTGGATGGTAAGAGGCGAAAAAGTACTGATGTCGGTACATTCCATTTCCGATGTACTTATTACACGGAAATAACCGTTGTCAATATCCGTGTATAATTCATAATAAATATCACCTGAATGATCGCCTCTCATTCTGACAAATCTACGAGATTTATTTTCCACTTCACTTTCACAAAACTAATTCAAATAAAAAAAGCAGACTGCTTACTTTATATCAGACAACAATAACCGAAGCACAAAAGGCGGAACGGTGCAAAACGAAACCGCATATGCGGGCAAAGAAGAGAACAATAGAAAAAAGATATTTTCAACCTCTTATGAAACAGCTCCACAAGAAATCAAAAATATCTCTGTTGAACCGAAAAAAAATTAATTAAGAGCCTTCTTAATTCTTTCGATGGATTCGTTGAACTCTTCCATTGAGTTGTTATGGAAAATGAAAATATCACCGATATTTTCCGGACGGTTGAAATTACAGCGGGAAATGTATTCATCCCAGTGCTCCAGTTTCCATCCGTCGCGATCAGAGGCTCTTTCTATCATTCTCTGATGACAGACCTCAGGATCAGTCTCCACCCAGACAATAAACAGATTAGCGCCCTGCTCAGCAAGTTTAGCACGCAGATCAGCCACATATTTTGTATCTCTGATCTCACGAGTGAAAGGAGCATTTATAAGAACATTATCTTCATACTGCAATGCTTCAAAAGCAAGATCCAGAACTGCGTAGTACTCGTAATTGCGGATATGCTCCTCGAAAAAATCAGAACTACGGTTACATTCCTGACCTGCCACCTTGAAAATCTGGTGAGATAGAACAATAAGAGTATCCTTGTCCAGATACACTACATGATCAAGATTTTTTGCAATTTCTCTTGAAACAAAAGTCTTGCCGCAAGCCGGAGGAGATGTTACCAATATTAGATTTTTCATAGTCGTTTAACTCTATTGCAATTTTAATAATTATTAGATGCGATAAACCTATCTTATCTATTTTCTAAACATTTAATCGATAATGCAATATGTCTTTTATCAAAAACATAAATAATCTACGACTTTTTTGTAAAGTTCGACCTTTTTGCACGAATAATAAACACCGGATCTGAACATTAAGCCGCGCCGTCACCGATCGAAATCGTCAGAATTAAACCTGAACTGCACCCAGTCGTCCATGCAGTGCGCACCGGCGGATTTATAAAACTCTACTGAAGATCTGTTTCTCTTGAGACACATCCAGTCAATGCGGCCGAAGCCCTGCTCCTTTGCCGCCCACTTAAGACGCATAAGCAGAGCACTGCCGATCCCCCTGCCTCTGAACTCCTGCCGGATATAAAAATCCTCAATGAATATCCCTGGCTTTCCGCTGAATGAGGAAAAGTTGTAGGAAATGAGCATAACCCCTATAACCGCATCGGAACGGTTGTCATAAACAAGCAGCGCGTCGCCGCAGTGAAGATTGAAAAGAATATTCTCCAAATCCTGCGGAGTTGATTTGAATTCCGATACCAGCTCCTCATAGCAGGAAAGCTCCATCAAAAGTTCATGGATAATCTCACCGTCACCGGGCTGGGCCTTGCTTATTACAAACTCGCGAAAAGAAAAATCTGAAAACTCCATACCAACTCCGTACTGAAATCATACCTGCAGATGCCGGTCTCCGCGCACACTGAATAACGGACTGTCACCACGGCTGAAACCGCGGGTCTTCCCGCCCGCACGGGCTGCAAAGCTATTTCTGATCCGAAGGTGTATCACCGGATCCCTTCTCCTCAGATGCTCCGCCGCTCTTTTGTTCATTCCGCCCCTTCTCTGCATTCCCTCCGCCTGCCATTACAGACTGTATTCTAAGGAAGAAATCTTCAACTATATAATCCAGATCATCACCGGACACGCTTCCGATAACGTGGATCAGCGTTGCAGCATCATTGACATCATCCTTTCTTACAAAAACACGGATCATATTCTCGGGAGCAAGAGGCTTCTCCTGATTAATTCTGACATCAAAACTTGCCATTTCCGGAGAATAAATTTTCAGAGTATCCTTATCAGCCTTGAATTTTTCAAGCAGCAGCTTGGTAAGTTCAAGCGACGTCGTACCGGGTTTGTTCTCCTCGACAAATCTGCCCACAAGTTTTATATAGACGGCTCTCTGTCCCGAGACATGAACATACTTTGACGAATAGGTATTGGGATCATAAGAAAAGTCGATTTTCCAGTTTTTTATCATGGCTTCACGGTTGGCGTTATGCTGCATTCTTTCAGATGCCGTCATTTCCTTCTTCTGGGCACCGTCGATCCTGACGCTATCCCTGTGATGCGTAGTATGCTGCCCGTTCTGCAGGCTTTCAAAATCCATATTGGACGGTTTTTCCGAAGCACTGCACACTCCGGCGAAAAATGAGCATGCACACAAAAGCATACATTCAATCAAAGCGGTAATTTTCATAAATAAAATCCTTTTCCTGTTGCAGGCAAAAAACTCTCGGCTTTCAAATGCGGAATGAGACTTAAACGGTCACAGGCTGATGTACTCCGCCGGCCCCCGATCACGATATAACAGCAGCGTCCGTCAAACGAACAACCTGAATTTTCACCGCGACAAAACCTGCTATTCATGCGAGCCGTACAGTCTGTAGTACTCTTCTCCTGCCGCCTCACCCTTCATGCGCTCCTCCTCTGTCATAAGGGAGCCGAGCATTGAGCGGTAGTCAAGACTTGCTTCAAGGGAATGGCCGGCAGCCGTAAACCATGCATACATCTGGATCATATCCTTTTCCACACCGTCTCCGGCACCGTATGCTGCGGCCAGATCATGCTGAGCAAAGGAATAACCCTGCTCGGCTGCTCTTCTAAGCAGTGACACGGAGCGCTCGGGGTTCTTCTCAACGCCTTTGCCCTCCTTGTAAAGATGAGCCAGATTGTACAGTGCCTGTTCATAATTCTGATCAGCGGATTTTCCATACCAGACTGCAGCCTGTTTATATGCCTCGTCATTTGATTTTGACTGATAGATGGTACCGACCTCGTTCTGAGACATGGCATCACCCTGCTCCGCAGGATACATAAAAAACTTCAGAGCCTTGTCAGAATCAAGCGGTACGCCTCTGCCAGTCTTGTAAATGAATCCCAGGGATTTGTACGCAGACGGAGAACCTCTCCTGAGAGCCTCCTCAAACAGCATCCTTGCCTTTGTGTAGTCCTCCTCTACTCCGGCCCCATGAAGATAAAGAATGCCGAGAGAATTCGGAGCCTCGGCATGCCCGAGTTCTGTAGCCTTCATATAAAGAATCGCGGCATCCAGATATCTGCCTTCATTCTCCAATTTTTCAGCCTGTTCAAAATATTCATCTGCTGACACTGATTTTCCGGGATCCGCGTTTTCATCTTCAGCGGTTCCGCCCTCCTTAACCTCATCGGCCGGCCCTGCTGCGTTTTCACCGTCTGTATGAACATCCGCGGCAGAGTTGACTTCCTTTGAGTTTTTTTCATCCTCTGAAGCTGTATCTTCAGTTGAAGATGATACAGAATTCAAATCTTCGGAAGGCTGCTTCTCATCCGGTGTTTCGGCAGCGGCACCCTTCTCATCCGCGGATTCTGAAACCTTCTGTTCAGTATTCACCGCATCACCGTTCTCCTGTTCATCCTGGGTTATCTCCTTCAGATCCTCCTGTTCGGTATTATCGCCGGAGATTATTTCAAGAAAAGAAGGTGTTTCTGATTCCGGATCCTGCGTACAGTAGTACTGAACCGCAACGGTTGCACCGGTCAGAGCAAGTATAAAAAAACCGGTAAAAAACTTACTGCTCATTTATTCTTTATTTCCTTTTTCAATCTGTTGATTTCTGAATTCGCCTTTCTGATCTCCTCCTTGCGCAGAAGGATATTTCGTTTTGAGTTCTTGGCTGATCCGTCCCTTTCTGCAGCAATAGAATACCAGATATATGCATTTACGGTACTGCTTTCATCTGAATCAAGCTCATTCTGGATTTCACCGGCCCGGTACCAGTCGGCGAGCTGGACCTGGGCCGGAGTGTAGCCGGCCATGGCAGCCGTACTCATAAGTCTGAATGCCAGCTCCTTGTCGGCATACAGATTCACGCTGCCGCTGAAACGCTCTCTTGCAATATCTGTAATAAGCTCAAGATCACCGCTTGAAAGAATTTTCTGCAGATATTCCTCGGCATGAGCCTTCTCCTGCGGATCCGCAGCTGCGGCATACAGATAGTAAAGTTTCCTTACAGCATTGAGATCGCCCGTATCGGCAAGGGACGCCAGATCACTTACCAGTTCGGTAATACTGGCTGATTGTCCATGCCTGCGCACCAGCAAAACCGCCAGCTGATACCTGGCCGAAGAGCTTCCTCTTGCGACAGCCTGTTCATACCATCTGATTGCGGTTTCGTCACTCTGTTTAACTCCAAAACCGTTGGCATACAGATATCCCATCTGCTCCTGGGCCTGAACCATTCCGTTTTCGGCAGCCGTTTTCAGCCACTGCACCGTTCTGGAATAATCCTGCTGCTTCCAGTAATATTTTCCCAGAAGATACTGGGCTCTTCCACTTCCCTTTTTAGCCGCCTGCATCAGATATTCAACCGCCTTGTTCTCATCCACGGCCACGCCCTTGCCTTTCATATAAACATCGCTGAAGGCTATGAGGGCGTCTACATTGTCTTTCTGTGCAACGGCAATCTCCAGCAGATTTATACCCTTGTAGTAATCCCTGGCTACACCGAAATCTCCGTTGATATATGCCGATGAAAGAGCAACAAGAGCCTTAGGCTCTTTATAATTGACGGCATCATTAAGAAGCGCTATGCCGCGTTTGACATTTTTTCTGACATAGGTTCCTGTCAGATAAAGGTATGCCAGCTGTGTTTTAGCTTTGGAATCGGATTCTGCGGCACGCATAAGATTGTCAAGCGCCACATCACTGCTTATATCCAGACCGTTATTCTCAAACAGAGTCTGAGCCAGCATCATCTGTGCCTCAACTATCCCGTGATCAGCGGCTTTTATATAATATTCTGTTGCACGCTCAAGATTGTGCTCCACCATACTTCCGGTATAAAACAGACTTGCGATCATGTATTCAGCAGGAGGATAGCCTCTCTCGGCCGACATGGCGTATAGAACTGCCGCCTTTTCAGGATTAATTTCATGATCATAGCCGTTGACATAATCTCTGGCTATACGGTAAATCTCTTCCGGCGATTTTGTCTGACCTATGGTTTCAATTGAATCCTCACCGCATCCGGTCAGAGCAAAAGAAAGAACCATAACCAAACAGGAAGCGGCAGACTTAATATTCATAAATAAAAAACTCCGGGGCAATCAGCCTTCAAATATAAACTCTGCAATCACATTGCGGGAACCAAGTCTGAAAGGAAAACCGTTCCACAGAAATGTTCCATCTGAAACATAAAGGATGGTATCCGCAATTCTGTACACTCCGCGGCAGTACCCTGAATTGAGGGATGCCGCAAGCGGTTTGATAAACGGAACCATTCCTCCGTGGGTGTGGCCGCTTACAGCAAGTCTGATCCCGTATTCAGCCTTAATCATTTTATCCAGATTTTTCGGTCGATGCTTAACAAGGATCCTTATTCTGCTGTCTTTCTCCGCATTTTTAGACATCAGATGTTCAATTTTCGGCACCGGCAGGCCGTGACGTCCCGCCTCCTCGTCTGTAAGACCTATAACATCAACTACAGTATCCTCGTATCTGAAGGACCATATCCCGTTCTCAAGAACATAAAAATGCATGCTTCTGTACAGATTCATCCATCCGCGGTAGTCAATATAATATTCATGATTTCCAGGAACAAGAACCACGCCCATTGAAGATTTAAGATCCATAAGACGATCAACGGCCGGAGATCTGGCGGATACAGTTCCGTCGGCAATATCTCCGCCGAGAATTATCAGATCAGGTTTCTGGGCATTTACAGCAACAATAAGATCATCAATCCATCTTTCATCCGTCATGGAACTTATATGAAGATCTGAAAGATGTATAACCTTCATGGGACGCGAAAAAGCGTGATCATCCGGCTTAAACTCGTGGACCTTAATCAGTTCGGGCTGTCTGAGAGCATTGTACCCTGTCAGACATACCATAGCTGCAGCAGCAAGAAAAACAAACGGAAGGGAAATTCTGCGAAACGTCTCTCCGCTCCTTCTGACTGCCGGGACTATATGTGCCGCACAAAGCAGAAGAACCAGAACAAAAACCGTCCAGAGAAATCCGGTACACCATGAAAAAAAAATCACAGCAGGGCGCGGCAGAACAGGAGAAAAAAGATTTCCTCCGAAATAAACGAAAACCGGGATTTTAAGAAGTCCGGCAGTCAGAAGCACTGACACAGGAACAGCAATCCACCTGCTGCACGAACGAAAACACCACAGTACAGACATTACTGTGGCGAATGAAACCAGATTAAGAAGTGTGAAAAACATAACTAAGGATTAAAATTCTCAAGGGAGCAGGACATAACATAGTCATCCATAATAAACCCGTTTCCTATATCTGTCTCTACAGATTTTTCATTACGGAAACCGTAGTGATAATAAACATCAATGGCATGAGAATTGTATTTATTGACAGTAAGATAAATTTCAGTGCACCTTGACTCTTCTGCCAGCTGTCTGATTTTTTTCATAAGTCTGCTGCACAGATGAACTCCGCGGTACTCCTGCACCAGATACAGTTTGGAAAGGAACAGGCGCCTTGCAGCAGAAATGCTGTTCCACTCCTGCTTTGGCTGCACGGAAATAAATCCTATATATTCACGGCCGTCCTTACACAAAAAATATCTATATCCGTTCTTTATATCCTTTTCGATCGCCTCCCTTGAAAGAAATTTTTTCAGCATATATTCGATCTGATCAAGAGAAATTATGGAAGGGAAAAACTCATACCATATTGTCTCGGCAAGAGAGCACACGCCGGTGATCCCTATGTCGTCCTTAACCTCGATAAATGAAATATCATCCTCTACCATTTAGAATCACCGCCGGTATCTAAAGAAGCACACACAACCGGAAAAAGTCTCAGTACAGACAAGCAAAAGACTTGTTTCACAAAGAGAATGATATCAAAATGGAGAAAAATTAGTTAGATTGATTTCACAGATCAGCCGACGGCGGTTTTCTTTTACAGGAAATACAGGAAATAAATATGACAGCATATCACGGACATAATGATAATGTTTCCGGCTTGGGATTCAGACTCGATGAGGAGAAACTCAGATGGAAGGAATTAAAGACCAGGCACATAATTCAAAACAAATGGATCGATTTCAGGGAATCTGAATTCGAATTTCCCGACGGCACTTCCTTTTCCCCCTATTACAGCTACACCAGGAAGGACTACGTTGTTGTTATAGCATCGGACACGGAAGGCAGATATATCTGCGTAAGGCAGTTCAGACAGGGCATTATGAAAGTGACGACTGAATTTCCGGCCGGAGGACTTGAGCACAGCGGAGCGGAAGAATACGCAGCAAAAGAAAATGCGGACAGTCTGGAAGAGCCAATGCGTGCCGCCAAACGGGAACTGATGGAGGAGACAGGATATGCAGCAGGAAGGATTACCAGACTGCTCAGCATTCCGTCAAATGCCACCATATCAAGCAATTATGCCCATATTTTTCTGGCGGAGAACTGCATGAAGGCAGGTTTGCAGGATCTCGACAGCAATGAATACCTGGAGGTGGAGCTTCACACGGAAGCTGAAATAGACAGACTGATAGAAACAGGAAATTTTGAGCAGAGCATGCACGCTCTGGCCTGGTTTATGGTTAAATGCAGGAAAAACAGCTGAAGACCTGCCGGCACAGTTCTTTCCGGTCGTTTTTTAAGCGGAATATTAATCAAAAAAAATTCAGACAGCATTTCAGTTCAGGATCACAACTGAAAAGCATCAGTGCCATCTTTTACGGATCCTGATATGTCAGGTAAAGCAGACTGCCGGCCGATCAGGATCCTGTTTTGTATTTCTGGCTGCCGCAATGCAGGATTGCGAACCTTGAAGGTACAAAAAAATCCTATTCAGCCGCTTCCCGCTCATACCTCTAGCATACAGATCCCGGACATAAACTTGTTCCCAACCGAAACCATCCCAGATCCGTTTGACGCCGTACCCGTATCAACGTCATTTTCTATAATAAAACTCGACAGAGCATTTCTTTCTCTTTCTGATGAATCAAGAAAATCAATAATTGCCTCTCTGATGGAATATGAATCTGAACATGTACCGTCAAGATGAATAACCCTGCCAAGTTTAAGATTTCCATCCTCGGTATCAGAGATAAAGAAACGATCCGCAGCAGTAATGCTGTCATCACAATTTAACTGAAGCAGAGTCGTATATATATCCTCAGAAAAATTCAGAAGTGAAGTATAAAGTCTTAAATCACTTCTGCCTGCATCAACCTCCAGCACCAGTTCTCCGGTACAGCCTCTCGGCATAAATGATTCCGTAAGAGTTTTCATCGGGGAAAGACCGTAGTTCTCAAGATTTTTCAGAGCTTCATTAACCTTTTCCAGAATATTTTTCATTTTTTATCCCTCCTTCTTTTACTCGACCGTGCTCCAGTAAAAGACCAAAAGAAAATGCAGCCGTGTACCAGTAAAACGCAAATAGATCATGCAGGTTACAAAGAGATAATCATTTCACTTCAAACATGACCTGTAATTAACGAAAACAAGATCTAGATCACAAAATTCTATTTTGCGCGTATTTCTTTTAATATGCACAGGACTCTGCTTAAGAAAGACTTCAGGAAAATACATTTTCGAAATGTATCCGGACCAAAAATCGGATAAAATGTGCCGTTACCGGCCCAGGTAGATCTCTGCAAAATCTGCATAACTGTTTTTCAGTCACCGGCATCCGCCGGATATTTCACCTGAACGGAAAGCGGATCAGTCCGGAGGAGTAATCAGATGAACCTTACATATGACAGGAATGAAGCGGGAAAACTGTTTAAAATCTCTGCTCCAATCCTTTTCGGAAGTCTTGCCAGCACCGGCATGGCCTTTACTGATACTGTCATGGCCGGACGGGTGGGCGCTTCGGAACTTGCAGGACTGTCTCTTGCCGTATCCATATACATTCTCATAATAATACCGCTGTCAGCCCTGATGATGGCGGTAACCCCGATCATTGCGGCGGATCACGGAGCGGAAAAGCCGGATCAAATTAAATTTCATTTCTATCAGCTGCTCTACGCCGCGGTAATCGTCACAGTAATTGCCGTCACCGCGACACTGTCGTCTGCAGAGATTTTTTCACATCTTGACATCGAAAAAAGAGTTGAGGAGGTTGCCGGCAGTTACGCATTGATCATAACCCTGGGCCTTCCTTTTCTTTTTGCCTTCAATTCTTTCAGATCCCTGACGGAAGGATTAAGCAACACTGTTGTTACCATGATATGCTGCATAATCGGTCTCATCTTCAACATCGGACTGAACTACATTTTCATCTACGGCAAACTTGGAATGCCGGCAATGGGAGCCGCAGGATGCGCTGTTGCAACCGTGACAGTTCAAATACTTATGTTTCTGATCCAGCTTCTGCTGATAAAAAGGATAAAGTATCTTGAGAAATGCAGAATTTTCTCCTCGCCGCCGAAAATCAGTATGGAAGTTCTTAACAGGTATGTCAGAATCAGTCTTCCCCTGGGGCTTGCAATATTTTTTGAGATAGGAATTTTTTCATTCTTTGCTTTTGTCATTACAGTTATGGGAACGAAGGCTATTGCAGCCAATCAGATCTTCTTCAACTATATGTCGGTTCTTTACATGATACCCATGTCCCTGTCCAGTGCCGTCTCCATCAGAGTCGGCTATACAATCGGAGCAAAAGACCGCAGACGGACAGAAGTCACCATAACAACCTGTCTTATAATCGGACTTGTAACATCCATGCTGGTAGGCGCCGCATCATATATACTGAAAGAAGAAATCGCAGGAATGTATACGGAAGATACTGAAGTAATTGAAATTCTGAAGAATGCTTTTATCTGTGTATCGGTTTATCAGCTCGGAGACTACTGCCAGACAATCTGCACCGGAGTTCTCAGAGGTCTGCAGGAGACAAAAATCATTACCGTTATGGCTGTAATTGCCTACTGGCTTTTTGCCGTACCGGCGGGACTTGCGCTCTGCTTCACCAATTTCATGTGGGGACCTCATGAATTTTTCGGACTGTGCACTGCCCTCAGTGTTTCTCTTTACATACTTGCTGTAGCGTATCTGCTTAAAATCGCACTCGTTTTTAAATGAGGTAATAAACAGCTCCCTTTATCAGGTACTTTTCCGGCAGGCGTAAAAATCATTCCCGGGCCGGGAGATCAGCTGGAACCGGGATTGAACAATCGGAAAATTTCAAACTGCGGACCGGTTTTTCCGGATTTCTTTTCTCTGCGTATTTTATAGGGAGGTTCTCTGCACAAACCGCCGTTTGTCAAAAAATATGGTTTTTAAAACCGCAAGGGGTTAAAATCTTAAAGGTTTCCGAGTTTTTACAGTTTTACAGGAGGTTAGAGGAGCATATGGAAAGACTGCATGATCTGCCATCAGCGTCAGTATGGGAACTGTTTCAGGAAATATCCTCCATTCCCAGAGCATCCGGAAATGAAGCTGCAGTTTCAAAATGGATTGCAGAATACGCGGCAAAGCGCGGCGCTCAGTGCATAGCCGATCAGACCGGTAATCTTATAATAACAGCCCGTGCAACTCCCGGATATGAAAATGCCCCGAGTCTCTGTTTCCAGGCTCACATGGACATGGTGGCAGTTCAGGATCCCGGACACAACCATGACTTCACCTCAGATCCAATTGCACTCAGCCTAAAGGAAATTGACGGCGAACTTTTTGTCTGCGCCAACCACACGACACTCGGAGCCGATGACGGCATAGGTGTTGCGATGGCACTGGCCTTTGTAACGGATCATGATAACAGGCACGGTCCTCTTGAGGCGCTTCTGACCGTAGGTGAGGAAGTATCAATGGTTGGAATTAAAGAAGTGAGAGACGGACTGCTGAGATCAAAAATGATGATCAACATAGATTCGGAAAAGGATGACGAGGTCATTATCGGCGCCGCAGGCGGTGCGGATGCTGAATTCACCCTTAAGCCGACAGCAGAAAGAAAGATGACTCAGGCCTCGCTGAAAATTGAATTATCCGGCTTTACCGGCGGTCATTCCGGCATTGAGATTCACTTCGGAAGAGCCAACGCCATCAAATCCGCAGCCGGCCTTGCGCAAAACCTTGTCGAAAAGTTCAATCTTTCACTCGTATCCATCGACGGCGGCCGTTTCCGCAATGCCATACCTATATCAGCATCTGTAGTACTGGCAGGAACCGAAAGCGAAATATCAAGGGCTGAAGGCGAGGTTGAAATCATCATTGATGAAATGAAGAAGAAATACAGCGAAACCGATCCTGACATAACAGTGATAACAACCCGTGGGGCCGGACAGGACGCACTGAGCTTGAAGGATTCAAAAAATATCATTTCAGCAATCTGCAGCATTCCGGACGGCGTAATATCCATGAACGACCGGTTTGAGGATACTGTTGAAACATCAAGTAATCTCGGCATTATTTCAACCGGTGCGGATCAGATCACCGCTGTCTCGCTTCTGCGTTCTCTCTCTTCAACAGAAGAGTTAAAGAAAATGATGAAGAAAGTTGCGGCCCTGCATTCATCTGAAGTTGCGTTCTCCAATGATTATGCATGCTGGACCCCGTCTCCGTATTCACCTCTGCTGAAAATGTACGAAAAAATTTACGAGGACAGCAACTTCAGAAAGCCCCGGGTTACCGCTCTTCATGCAGGAGTCGAATGCGGAATTCTGAAGGAAAAATATCCTGAGATGGACATCATATCCATAGGACCTACAATTCTCGGCGCCCACACAACCAGGGAAAGACTGTCCGTCTCATCAGTGGAAAAAATTTACGGACTTCTTCTTGAACTGCTCGAGGAAGTATCCGAGCAAAGATAGAATTAAAAAGGAAACCGGCTGACGGGAGAGCCGTCCCGCCGTCGGAGATCAAAAGTACAGTTCAAAAAAATGCACGATCCGGAGTTACAGCTGCGGATCGTGCTTTTTTTTCATGCCTGCAGATCAGACTGCCTGTCTACCGGCGATAGTTTCTCAAAGCGTTGATTCTCTCATTCAGAGGAGGATGACTTGCAAAGAGAGAAAGGAAAGCCTCCTTCGGATTGGAGATGCACAGAGCTCTTACGGAAGTTGAAGTTTCAGACTCATTATCTGCCGGTGCTCCTCTTCTAAGCACCTCAAGTGCTGCAATCATCTTGTCCGCACCTACGGCATCAGCGGAGCCTGCATCAGCTCTGAATTCTCTCCATCTGGAAAACTTCATCAGAACAAGTGTGGCGCCTACGCCGAATACTACCTGAAAGATTGTGCTGATGAAAGAATAGACAAATCTGTAAATTAAATAACTTCCGCCGGAACGACCCCTGCTGTTCTTAAGCAGAGCTGATGTAATCAGCACGGCAAAAATTGTTGAGAAGGCATAGACAAAGGAATTCAGGAGGCCCTGAAGCAATGATGATGTCACCATATCACCGTTTGCCACATGAGACATCTCATGTCCAAGAACTGCCTCGCACTCATCCCTGCTCATACTGCTGAAAAGGCCGGTGCTTACGCAGACAAGCGCGCTGTTTCTGTTCCATCCCGTTGCAAAAGCATTCATTTCTCTTGAATTGTAGATACCGACCTCCGGCATGCCTACACCTTTCTTGTCGGCAAGTTCCCTGACCTTGTCAACAAGCCAGATCTCATCTGAATTCGCAGGAACTTCAATAACCCTGACCTTCATTGCCTTCTTGACCATGAACTTTGAAAGGAAGAGACTTACAAGCGATCCTCCAAAGCCCCACAGACATGAAATAACAAGAATGACTACAAGATCACCGTCCTTCTGAGGATCTATATCAAGAACTGCAAAGGTAATCGTGGTAAATATTCCAAAAACCAAAAGTATGGCCAGCATCATGCCTATATAATAGGCACCGCGAGTAAGCATAGTTCTCTCCTAATGTGTTTATGCAAAAAAACTTCTGACAGATTATCATACAGCAATGAGCATCGCATATCTACACATATGTGAACTGCCTGTGAACTGTATTATTTCCGCCTGCAGCGCAGATCTTCAATTTCATGGACTCCCGGGAGAATCTGAACATGATGAATACACGGACGGAATGAGAGTGCAGACTTTCGAAATTCACCCCCGGTTCCTGTTCATGTTTTTATAATTTGTCGTCTCCGTCACAAAAATCATATAATAGCGGAAATGATCGGTTTTAAAATCATGCTCTGATAAATGCTCAGTACTTCAGATAAGAAACGGTCCGGCATTTGTACTGCACATTAAAAATATGTCGCACAGACATGCTTACACTCCGAGGAGGGAACTTTGGAACTCACAGGACTGCAGATTGCCCTGATGCTGCTGACCATGCTTGTTATCACAGGCAGCGGCATCCTGTCATCACTAAAAGTAAAAACATCAGCAGGATTCAGTCTCAACGGCAGATCCACCTCAGCCCCGATGGTGGCCGGAGCAATTGCAGGAGCGAGTATCGGCGGAGGTTCAACCATAGGAACATCCCAGCTTGCATTCACAACGGGTCTGTCTGCTCTGTGGTTTACTCTCGGACTCGGCATCGGACTGATTTTTCTTGCAGTCTGCTTTGCCAGACCGCTGAGAGAAAGCGGCTACGAAACAATTTCCCAGGTTCTTATCAAAAGTTACGGCAGGCAGTCAGGCCCGGTAGCCAGCATTATCGCATCAACAGGAATATTTTTCTCATGCCTTGCATCAGTGCTTCCCGCCATATGGCTTCTTTCTGCAATGCTTGACACCCCGGTATATCTGTCAGGATTCATTCTGATGATTCTGATCATAATATATATCTACTACGGCGGAATGAAGGGAACAGCAGTCTCGGGAATAGTCAAAACACTGGTCATATGGTCGATGCTTCTTGTAATAACCTTCACCTCGCTAAACAGACTTTCCTCCATTGAGGATCTGAATCTCTATTTTCCGGAAAGCTTCTGGTTTGATCTGACAGGATGCGGCACCGCCCACTGCCTTGAAAATGTTTTTTCCCTGATAGTGGGGATCACCTGCTCCCAGACCTATGCCCAGGCTCTCTTTTCCGCCAAGGACGTAAGAACAGCAAGGATAGGTATCTTTATGGCAGCTGCGGTCAGCATGCCTGTAGGAATTCCGTGCGTAATGGCGGCTATGTACATGCACGCCGTGCATCCGGAAATCAATCCGATCCTCGCCCTTCCGGTTTTTGCCATTACATATCTCCACCCTGTCCTTGCCGGGATCACCCTCGGTGCCCTGATAATGTCCCTTATCAGCTCCGTCTCGGGGCTGGCCTTCGGAATCAGCACCATGATTTCCAGAGACATTGTTGCCCCGGTGCTGAAGCTCGAAAGAGATGATCAGATACTCAAGGCCAACAAAATTCTTATCATCATCATTTCTGCATCAGTAATCATGTTTGCATTCTATCAGCTTCATTCCCAGGTGCTGATGTGGAATTTTCTCTCCATGAGTCTGAGAGGAAGCATATTCATACCTCTGTGCATGGCAATTGTCGGATTCAGAAAAATGTCGGCGGTATGGGCCATTCCCGCCATGCTGATAAGCACTCTTTTTGCTCTGATTGCACAGACTGTTGCCGACATACAGATACCGCCTCTTTTTGTGGGATTTATCGCCAGCAGCACAGTTGTAGTTATAGGCATCACCGCCAGCCGCAGATTCAATCATACAGTTCTCAAGCTTATTGCAAAACTGCACTTTCTGCGCACGAGGATCATGAGTCTGTTCGCTGCAGGCAAATAAACAACTCTGACCAAAGCATTCTCCAAAAAGACCGCTAAAAAAAATTCTAAACCGGGATCCTGTGATCTTCCGTCATAATTTCACTTCGAAGCGGCCGTTCATCACCCGGCTCCATATTTTGCAGAGATGTTAAGTTAATCACAAAAATATGCTACAATGCAGAAAAATTTCGCTGATATGCGTTTTTTAACAGTGATTCTGAAACAGTCTCCTCCCTGCAATATCACATAAGGGTGTTCCTGTAATCAGAATTAAATCTGAATTGTACGACCAGGCTTTCTTTAACAATACGGTGGATCATGAACAACGGTATGCTGAACACGGCAGTACGTGCTGCCCAACTTGCAGGTAAGATTATTATCAGAAACTTTGAACAAAGCGCTCTTTCTGTGGAAGAAAAGCAGAAGAATGATCTTGTAACAAACGTTGACAGGGAATGCGAACAGGCTGTCAGAGACTTCATTCTGAGCAAATATCCTGATCACAAGTTTCTTGGTGAAGAGGGAGGAATTCAGCAGGCTGCTCAGACTGACAGTGACTCCGCCGGAAAAGAAAGAAGGCCGGTAAAAGGAAAATCAGCACCGAAATCAAACGGTGAGTATGTCTGGATTGTTGATCCTATTGACGGAACCACAAATTTTGTAAAAGGGATCCCTCATGTCGCTGTATCAATTGCACTTCAGATCAACGGAAGAACAGAACTGGGTGTTATATATGATCCGTTGCGCGATGAACTTTTCAAAGCTCTGCGCGGTCAGGGCTGCGAACTTAACAGTCGCCGTATGAGAGTCAGCGAAAATTCCTCACTGGACGGAACCGTCCTTGCAACAGCATTTCCTCACCGCAAGCGTGAACTTGTTACCACCTATACAAAAATATTCATGAGAGTATTCAATGAATGTGCCGATATCAGAAGAGCAGGAACAGCCTCCCTTGATCTTGCTTATGTTGCAGCAGGAAGACTCGACGGTTATTTTGAGCTTGGACTCAAACCGTGGGACATTGCAGCCGGAGAGCTGATGGTAAGAGAGGCCGGCGGCATTGTAACCGACTTTGCAGGCGATACCGATTATTTCAATTCCGGCAACATAATCTGCGGCGGAGCAAAGGTTGTAAGACAGATTGTTTCTCTTGCAAAGGAAGACGCGAAGTCTCTCTGAAACAGACAGACTGTTTTCCATTCTGTCCTGCATTCATGCTTCGACAGATGAGCAAACAAGAATACGAATGCCGGTATGCAGTTTCCTCTGCATACCGGCATTGCTTTTATCCATAATTTCAAATATCGGTTTGGTCTGTCAGAGGAAGAGAATTTTTTCGCTGTTTTGACATCGAAATTTTTCCACAGGTATGTCGGGCTAAATAAAAAACCAGATATATCCGCATTTACTGAACACTGAATATACACTCTTCAGTTTTTTCAGAGCCACAGGAAGAGCATTAATGTCCTGAACCACATCAAATGCATGAATACTTACAACTGGCAGTTAAACAGGCCGCGGGAAAATGATGACAAGTCTTTCAGGACTTAAATACCCCTGCGTGCAGCGGATAGGTGAAAGATTTTAGCTATGTTGTAAAGATGTATTGATACAAATTACAACATTTATAAGCTCATTCGTTTAGAAGCTTGAAATAATTCCCCGTTTCTATACGAGATTCTTAAAGGATTCGCCACATCCGCTACTTCCAGTTTTGCTGTTTCACAGCTAAACGTAGGAATTACTTTTATCTCCATAAACATGTCGGAAATAGTTTTATATTTGCTTTGTGTAAATTTATTATTACATATATTTATATAAAATATACCTATACATCCTTACAACAAAGCCAAATTTTAATAACAGATTTAGTTTAGATTAACCCACAATGCTGGTCGCACTACGTGCTTAACATGAACCATATCACTAACTCTTACTGATAAGGAAGAAATCATCGCATCTTCAATTGAGTACCCCCTTGACCGCAGCCACCAACCAATGGATTCATCTTTACTGTCAGCGTAAGGAGTTCGTTTAACTATAAGTTCATCATCGTTTTTGAAATACTTTCTTACTTCATCGGCACTTAACAGAAAAATCCGATCATTTGTAATTCCATTAAACTTTGCCGCATCTTTATAAATCTCTGGGAAGTCGCTGACATTTACAACTGTAATGACAATACGCGATTTTTCAGAATCATTAAAAGCCTTGTTATAGAAATCGGCGTTAAGCCACTGCCTAATAGTACATGTCTTCCATGATACAGGTTCCCATTCTGTATTATAGGGAGCCACATCAAGCCCCTTATCGGCAAGAAGAAGAGCCTTGCTATCCTTTATCTCTAAAACTCGCCATTCAATCGGTTTAATTTCTTCTGATGCCGTCTGGGGATATCTCCCCAAAGTAATTACAGAACCAACGTTGACATCATCCCAGGCAAAAGCGTTTCCTGCAGAAAGAAAAAAGGAAACTACCAGTAGAAGATTTTTGAAAATCATAAATCCCTAATTAGATACAAAATTAAAAATAAACACAAAGAACCAAACGCCAAATGTTAAGACTTTCATCAAAAAATGAAAATATGAAAAAGGATGCTGCCGAACAGATTCTTACCTACAAATCAGTCCTGTAGTTTAGGAACAAACAGATCAAGACTTATGCCATGATATTTTCAGACTGAAAATGCGTTTGCTTCGGACTGACATAAGAAAGCAGACAGATGTCCGAAACAAAACGATTATTTGTCAAACTCACAAATGAACTCTGGCGGTACAGAGGCAACAAGCCAGATTCCGCCGGCCGTCTGATAAAATTTTTCTCCTTTTTTTGACAAACGACCGGCATCAATTTCAAGTACCACTGCCCTGCCGTGCCTTTTACCAACACTCCGGGCCGTATCCGGATCAGATGACAGATGTACATATCTTCTTACCATCGGCTTGAGCCCATCAGAGAGAATTATATTCTTAACATCCTCTGACGTTCCGTGGTAAAGCACATCAGGAGGAATTGTCGGATCTATGTCAAGAACAACAGGAACAGAATGACCGTGACGAGCCCTTATCATACTGTGATCATCACTGAACTCATATCTGCTCTTTGAATCAGAAGAAACAATCTCCTCCAGAGTCTCCTTATCAAGGGGATGCTGCAAAGAGACAGCCTCGATCAGTTTTTCTGTTTCAACCCAGCCATGTTCATCCAGGATCAGATTTCCGATCTCAGGTTTGTGACGCAGAAGCATCGAAATATATTTGCTGATAGTTGTCAAGTATTCTTTACTCTGCATTTTTTAACTCTACACGCAAGTACAGTCATCAACCTGAAAAGTTGTTTTTGAAAATTCAGAGACAAACAGTTACTGTTCTGAAGCAACAGACTTAACCCAGTCTTTAATTTCTTCAGACTTGGCGCCTGCCTTGAAATCAGCACCGGATTTCCAGTTTCCTGCAGCCGCTTTTTTAGCCAGATCGGTTCCGCTCTCACCATGACCTGTGGAACCGGATGTTGAAAACGTAACTACAGTCTTGCCGTTGAAATCATGTTTGGATACAAAACCATAAACGATATTTGGAGCAACTCCCCACCATATCGGATATCCGATGTAAACCTTTTTGTATGCACCCCATCCGGATACGTCTCCCGTATATGCCGGCAGTATTGACGGATCAGCATGTTCCCTGGAAGAACGGCTTTCAGGATTGCGATAGTCAAGATCCTCTGCAGAATACGGCTCAACAGGCTTTAATGCAAAGGTATCTGCCTTGAGTTCCGCAGCTATTACACTGGCAACCTTTTCAGTATTTCCGCTCGCAGAAAAATAAACGACAAGAGTATCACTTGAGTTTTCCGCATGAACAGAACCTCCTGCAGCCAATGCTGACAGTAAAACAGAAGTTGAAGCAGCCTTGAATATATTCATAGAGTCCTCCGCAGAGCATGTAAAACCTGAAATTGTGAAAACAAACCAATAATTTGACTTTTCAACGATCTATTATATTACAACACAGGCTTAATAATCTTTAAGAAAATGGTCATGCAAGTCATGTGATACATATTCAGGATCAGATCTCGAAGTCATTTTGAAAAAGCGTATCGGCATTGCCAGATATTCTCCTGAATCAAGATCCATACGAAATCAGCTCAAAAATCTGATATTTTTTGAGAGCGGGTAAGAACCAATAAACAGTTTACTCTGTATTGTTCGTGAAGACACGACTGCAGGACAGTATCAGGCAATCGCTAAAAAGGAGAATTCATGCAGTCTCAAATCAAAAACAGTGAAGATCTGTACGTATGCAGCAATTGCGGTTCAAGGAACACGGATGTGACTCCTGCTAATCAGAATAATTCAATGCTGGGCAGTCTGCTTTCTGTTTTCGGTCACAGAAGACAGAATACCCCGTTCAGAGGACTGGTAAGAATAAAATGTAAAGACTGCGGACATGAGTCTCAGCTTGCCGTTAACTGACAGTTTTCAGTTTTTGAAACAGAACGTTCCGACGGAACTTTAACTCTGATTTCTCTATCGATTACATGTAAAAAATGATCCGAATATGAGATTCAGGATCATAAACCGCTGAAAAATTAATTTAACTGCCTGATTTCATTTTTATGAGATTCAGAAATAACGCTCAAAAAATCCCGGCAGTTTGTATAAATTTGAATTTATTTGCCTTCAGCATGTCAGGTCCCAGTAATACCAGAGCACCAGAGGAGCACCATATGAACAATCCGAAACTGACCGTCAGCGTTACAGATTTCAGAACTCTTATAAAAAAAGGCGGTTACTATGTGGACAAAACTTCCTGTATTAAGGACATAGTGGAGCACCAGTCCAGAGTGATCCAGATTATAAGACCTCACGGTTTCGGAAAGTCACTCGGGCTCAGCACCCTGTATTATTTCCTTACAAACAATATGGACGGTAAGGAATTCAACGGAGAAACAGCTGAGCATAAAACAATTTTTTCATCCCTGAACGTATATGAGGATGATTTTTTCTGCTCTGAATTCATGGGGCAGTATCCTGTAATTCACATCAGTTTTCATCACGCATCCTTTCACAGTTTCGAACTTACTCACAGTGTTCTCTGCAGCACAATAGTAAATCTTGCCAAATCCTTTTCCTTCCTGGCTGCAAGCAAAAGCCTTGATCTGGAGGAAAAGGTAAAATACGGTCATCTTACGGATTACTATCATCTGGTAAACAACTACACGGATTTGTCACTGTCTCTGTACGAACTAACCAGACTTCTTTCCACCCACTTTGGAAGACAGGTATTTCTGCTTATAGATGATATTGATACCCCTTTATCAGCGGCTTCGAAATTCGGATACTACACGGAGATGGGAGATTTAATCAGCCATATGCTGACAGCTGCGATTAACCACAACAACTACCTGTACAAGGCAATTATCATCAGTTATCTGCATCTGTCATCAAGCGTAAACCTTTCAGGTTGCCACATATCGGATCTGAAAGATCAAACCCCTGCCCTTCATAAATTCTTCGGTTTCTCATCGGATGAAGCCTTTAAGATGATATCAGACTGCGCCATTAAAGCTGATGAAGAAGAAGTCAGGGAATGGTATGGCGGATACACTACAGGAGAAGACAGTCTGCTTACCCCATCATCCATTGTGAATTTCTGTGCTGAAACTCTTGATACAAATCTTCTCTGTATTATCAGCAAAAATTCCTACTGGATGGAACAGAACAGAAATCACAACTTCTATGAGTTTCTGTCTCTTTTACAGTCATCTGATGCAGCAGAGCTTAAAAAGCTCATAGGCGGTGAAAGTTCAGTAATCAAAGAAAACCCGTGGATCACCTATCAGGATTTAAATAAAAGAGGATCAGATGGTTACTGGAATTTCCTGCTGGCTACAGGTTATCTGGCATCAGAGGAACAGACAAACAGCGAGCAGAAATTAGTCAAAATAAAGATTCCGAACCGTGAAGTTAATGATTTCATACTGAATCAAATCAAAATTTACTTCAGTTCCAGAAACGAAATTTTCTGTAAAAATGCACGGCATGTACTCAATACCATCATCGAGGGAAACGAAAGCAAGGTTGAAAACGCTCTCAACTGGTGTCTCAAAACATATATTTGCACAGATAAAACGAGTGCTCTGGAAGAATATGCCAGATTTGTTTCAGATCACCTGATGATCTACTACGAATCCTCCATTTCATATATTTCATGCAACGACCCTAAATTCTCTGCAGAAAAATCTAAATTGTCATTTATCTATGATTCCGACCAGTACGGATCTGAGCAGATTGGAGTTGTACTGTTAATTGATCTTGGATACAAAAAGGAAAGTGCAGTCGAAAGAGCAGAAAAACTGCTAAAGGATAATGAAAACAGTTTCGATGTAGAGCCGATGAAAGGGAGCAAATTTATTAAAAAACTGCTGTATGCCCTGGTCTTTTGTGACGGAGTATGTGTGTGTAAGATGTGCAAGATAGAATAGGTTGCACAGTGCAAAAAATTAATAATTTTTATCAAATTATAATGGTTAATTAAAAAAAACAAAGAGTTATATGTGACTAACGATGAGATTTTATAAAATATTTCTATTGAAGAATTTAGGATCTCTATAAATTTTAGTTGGACGGTTAAATCTTAGACAGTTGCTTTTTTAAGAACTGTGATGATATTCAAAGTGGTAGTTCATCCTTATAAAATATAGAAATTAAAACCAAAAAAATAAGGAAA
>JAEEOK010000129.1 GCA_016284235.1 Succinivibrionaceae bacterium | reverse complement strand
TTGTCGCACAATATAAATAAATTTATTTTTACTAAAAAGTATATCCTAACTATTTGAACTTTAAGATTTTTTCAGATTAGATTTGATCGGGTAGGTGTAAAACCCAGGTTTATTAGTTTTCTGAATTCGAGAGGAAATTTGTTGCCAAGAAAAATTTAATTTTAAGAAAAACTAAAAGACCGGACTCCAAAATTATGGATCCGGTCAACAGCTTTATATTTTTTCTGTTCAGCCTGCTGTTTGCGCTTCACAGATAAGTGTTAATTCATACAGAACTCAGGGCTGCAAAAAAATCAGCTGTCGATGTCCTTGATGAATATCTTTGAATTACGGTTGTAGTTATACTTGTTTGCCTTCTTTTCCGGCAGATCCTCAATGGTACCTTCAACAAAGCCTCTTTCAAGGAAGAAATGAGCAGTACTGGTGGTAAGTACAAAGAGTCGCTTAATTCCTCTGCGTTTTGCCTCCTCGGTTGCCCTTTCCATAAGAATGTCGGCACGGTTTGAGTTGCGATAGTTAGGATGTATGGCAAGACATGCAAGCTCGGCCATCTGATTGTCAAAACAGTAAAGAGCAATACTCCCGATTACCATACCGTCACGCTTTATGATCATGTAATGCTCAATTTCAAGCTCGAGAAGCTCACGCGGACGATGAACCAGGATACCGGCCTGCTCAAGCGGTCTTATAAGATCCATCAGAGAGCCGATATCATTGATGGTTGCAGGCACGCACTGCTCCGCACTCTCCTGGACAATCTGCGTTCCAATACCGTCCCGTGTAAACAGCTCCTGTATAAGCGCACCGTCGTCCACATGACTGACAAGATGAGAGCGAGGAACTCCGGCCTTGCATGAAGCTATTGCCGCTCTGAGATAGCGTGCGGTTCCGGAAAAATTGTCCATGCCGAGCTTCATCAGGTAGGCTTCAGCGTCCTCAAGGAACAGTTCCGGAATAACAGTGTCGTTCTCGTCAAGAACACCGCGGAACGAGCTGAATGTTATGAACTTGTCAGCCTTGAGCTCAACGGCTATGCGGCTAGCAAGATCCTCCGCATTGACAGTGAAGTTTTCTCCAGTAACTGAAACACAGACCGGTGAAATCAGCACCATGCTGCCTCTGTCCAGCTCATCCTTGATTTCCCGCTTGTTGACCCTGCGAACGCTGCCTGAATGACAGTAGTCAATGCCGTCAAGAACACCTATAGGTTTGGCTGTAACAAAATTGCCGCTGATAACATTGATTTTGGCACCCTGCATAGGAGTGTTGGTAAGACCCATGGAAAGGCGGCCTGTAAGATCCAGCTGCATCATGCCGCAGACCTGCTTTATGATTTTGAAGGATTTGTCATCGGCTATACGTATGTGACGGTGGAATTTACTCTCAATGTTTGCTTCCTGAAGCGCCGCATCGATCTGGGCTTTGGCACCGAAAACAAGCACAAGTTTTATCCCGAGACTCTGCAGAATAGCAATATCGCTGATAACCCCCTCCACATGGGAATCAAGAAGCGTATCACCTCCAAGAAGAATAACAAAGGTTCTTCCTGCGTGCATATTCACGTACGGAGTGCAGTGGCGGATTGCACTAATCAGAGATTCATCAAGTTGTCTAGCCATTTGTGTCCTTTAAAAAATAGTGTCAAACGAAAAGAACAGACAATCAAAATCAGAAGCAGGTTTAAGCTGCAGTCTGAAGGGTGACATGCATGGAAAATCCGTGATGTCACTGCTGACAAAGTTTATGAAAAACATAATTCAAAATCAATGAATTTTGTGACAAAAATCAAAAATCATTCATCGAAATGATGGCGATGTCAGACTGAAGGCCAGGATTTCTAAAATCAGAAATTTTCATGAAGAAAAAAAGGACTGATCCGCCGCAGCATATCAGAAAAAAAGCCTGAAAACAGATGACTGCCCGTGGAAGATGCATGAAAGAAGCGCTTTTGATCAGCATGCTTCTGCACTTAAATTCCAGATCTCCAGCAACCCGGCCGAAAGCTGTCAGAAAATTCTATGCTGCAAAATGTGCAAATTAACCGTGTCATAACCGGATCCGGCTGAAATACGGATAAAAAAAGATGTGCTCTTTTAGCGGCACATCCCTGAAATTATTATGCAGATGAGGAAAAATCAGAAACCGGAAATAAAGCCTGATTTTTGAAATCAGTAGCCATTACTTTCCTTCCCGCTTCAATCCTGATTCTCATTAACATTTCCGCTTCCGTTCTCCGGCTCATTCTCTTCGCTCAGTGCCTTGCCGTTTATGGTGACTGTACCGTTCTTAAATACTATGTGATACACATATTCCCCGGCTTCTGGATCGGCTATGTAATTTTGTGAAAATTCCAGGGCATCCTCAAGTCCGTACTGTTTCATGAAAAAAACAGATTTATCAACCTTCAAATCTGCGGTTACGGTGATGTACGGCACAACCGGCATACTGTCTTTTCCCGAATCATCATAGGCTGGATCAACAGACAGCACGGAATTCAGACTTACAGGAGCTCCGTTGAGTGTTGTTTTAAAGTTAAGATATGCACCGGTATCCTTCTGTACAAGTGACGCTCCGGGCGAAAACCAGTCATCACTGTCACTGTCGGCTAAACATCTGACGGAACTGATCAGACTCAGATGATCATTTTCGGGAAGTTTACAGAATTTTGAAAATTCTGCCGTGCTGACATTTTTCAAACCGAATTCAAGACTGGTGCCTTTGATATCATAATCACCGTCCTCAATCAGTTTGAAATTGTCAAGTGAGGCATTTAAAAACAGATCAATATTGTTTCTGCGGCCGGAGGCATTCGATATGAAACCATAGTCATATTTGAACCCGGTTACAGCCAGGTTGCTGATATCTTTCTGCACCACATCAAGACCGTCAATCTGCGTCTTCATGCCAAACCTGTTCTCAGAAGATTCGATCCCAAGTTTAAGCCCCCTGATATCAAAGATATCTATATCCATTTCCCGGCCGAGCTTTGCCTCGCTGACGGCAAGCGAGAGATCATATCCGATTTCACCGCTTTGTCTGAATGATGCCACAACAGGATTGTCATTGAAGAAAATGTAGTCCTCATCATCATTATCCCTGATCATGCAGTTGAATAATGCAGGGAAGGTAAATTTGCCCGGATCCGCGATGCCGCATTTGCCGGCTCCATATGAGAAATCAATATGCTTTATGCCGAATTTCAGCTGAGTACCGTTAAGCTCAAAACCCTTGCCGGACTCCATAAACACATATTTGTCGAAACCGATTTTGTAACTCATGTCGAAATTGGCCGGTTTCTTATTTTCTGAAGGAAGGATCCCGAAATTCTGCACATAATTGTCCAGGACATATGAGGAATCATCATTCTCGGCAGCATTTAATTTTTTAAGAGCAATATTCAGGATCATCTGCTGCGGTCTGTTTTCAAAGAAGGCGGTTAAATCAGCAAGATTCATTTTTCTTTCAGCCAGAGACATTCCCGGCACCTTCATATTTGCTTCAAACTCACCGAAAGTTTTGGAAACATTAAAGGACTTCAGGGAGATTTCAACCGGATCCCATTTAAATGTTCCAGTCTCGCCCCTGCCTGTGGTGAAAACTGACTCTGTGGTATCATCCCTGATATTGAATCTGTGTTTTGAGGTGTTCAAAAGCTCCTTGAAAAACGGAACCGCGGCATCCACTATATCCAGGTTTTTAAAAAATGCATCATTGACGGACAATGCCGAATCAACCGTTCCAACATCATATGTATTGGTAAAACTGGCAGTATAGAACTCCTTGTCTTCATCAAATGCGGTATATCTGAAAATGTCACTTGTATCGCTTACCGGTTCATCACCGAGAGATTTGATCCTGATATCAGACTGCATTGCTGTCAGCTGATTCTGAACATCAGACAAAAGTTTGTTTCGCAGGGCGTGATAATACAGCTTCGTTCCTTCAACTGTTGTTATTTCAGCGGGATTGACTCCCCCAAGATATGCCATTTCAGCCTCTGTAACAAGAGGAGCATCTTTTGCCGCATCTGTATTTTCAGCATTTGCAGCAGCTGTGACACCTGCATTTTCTGCATTTGCCGCTGTCTGAACTCCCGAATCCCCGCCTATTTCATTAAGAACAGATGTCAGCTTATCCCTGTCATAATCAACCCTGGCATAAATCTGAACCATACCCTTTTCATTCTGCTCTGAAGACACAACCTGC
>JAEEOK010000128.1 GCA_016284235.1 Succinivibrionaceae bacterium | reverse complement strand
TATAAGGATAAACTACCTCTTTAAATATCCTTTCAGTTCTTAATTTAGGAGCTGTCTAAGATTTAACCATCCAACTAAAATTTATAGAGAACCTAAAAAATTTGCACATACCTTTACTGTGTTTCGCACACCAATTATCGGAAGCAGTTTCATTCTCTGTAACACTGAATACCTACTGACAAAAGCAAATAACGAAAGACAAGATTGCTTTTCCTTATTGAATAAGGAAAATGGTAAATTTTTACGGCACGAATTTGGCAAGCTCAAGGAAGATTTGCCTAGTAATGAAGATATCTTATTTGCAGACGATTCTAGTTTTATTATTAAAATTGAGAATGAAGATTATGTTATAGTCTGTTCGAATCCTGGATATGAAAATATCTATATTGTTTTTAACAATAATGAAGAACTTTATATTTCTGAAAATGGCATTAAGGCAACTATAAATTTTCTAAATAGTAACGTATTTGAAAAAGATATTTTTGATAAACAGCAAGATAAAATCATAAAATCGATTAGCAACATCGAAACAAAAATTAAAGAAATACAAGATATTGATAAAAAGTTATCCATGCTTAATAATAAAATTATGGAAACCGCTAATTATCAAGCTAAATTTTATGAACAGAATATAATATCAGATTGGTTAAGGCATAATACAGCACACTCCCCATTAGTTTCAATTATCCTCCCAGTATACAATGTAGAAGCATACTTGAAAGATTCTCTGCGTTCAATCTTAGAGCAGAATATGTCGTTATTCGAGCTTATATGCGTTGACGATGGATCAACTGACAGCAGCTACAGCATTTTGAAAGATTATGCTAAAAGAGATACAAGGATTAAATTATTCAAGAAAGACCATCAAGGTGCATCTTCAGCAAGAAATTTTGGTCTTCGACATGCAACTGGACAATATCTCAGCTTCCTTGACGCCGATGACGTATACGACAAAAAGATGTTATATGAGATGGTTAGGCATGCCCAGGATGACCGTCTTGACATAGTTGTTTGCCGAAGTAAGTCCATCAGGGATGGAAATATTGATAAAATGATATGGACAATAGATAGTCAGTATTTGCCCAAGACAGAGGTCTTCAATAAAGACGATGTAGAGGATTCTTTATTCCAGATATTCAACGGTTGGGCCTGGGACAAACTTTTTCGAAAAGATTTCATAGATGAACATGGACTGACATTTCAGGAAATTCCAGTCACGAATGATGCCTATTTTGTTTTCATTGCCTTGTGTCTGGCAGACAGGATAGGAATCGTAGATGAGTACCTTGCCACTCACAGATATCACAACGGTTCTCTTGAGGATACCCGCAGTAAAAATTCGTTTTGTTTTCTTGATGCCATTAACAGAATCGAGCAAACATTGAAGGAACTGGGATTATTCAATAAACTTCGACAGACCTTTTATAATTGGATTCTCACCTTTTCACGCTGGCAGTATACAACACTAAAACTCGAAGATAAGACAAAAATTAAAAATTCATTGATCAGCGAATTTGAGAAAAAACAACTTTTAACTGCAGTTAATGGTATATATAAAAGAGACGATATTAGTTGGCTCGTAAGCGAGAATTTTTTTAATGGACCTCTTATTTCTGTTATTATCCCTGTGTACAATGCTCATTTATATTTGGCTGAAACGTTAAACAGTGTAATAAACCAGTCATTGAAAGATATTGAAATAATATGCATCAATGACGGTTCAGAAGATAACTCTTTGTCGATTCTTAACTGGTATGCCTCTTCAGATAGTCGGATTGTTGTTATTGATCAGCAAAATTTAGGTGCTGGTGCAGTCCGAAACGCTGGCATGAAGGTCGCTAGAGGAGCATATCTGGCTTTTTTAGATTCGGATGATATATATAAGCCTGATTTTTTAGAAAAAATGTTCATTGAAGCAAAAACATATGATTGCGACATAGTTATATCTAAATATGAAAGGTTTGAAAATGGTACAAACATAACAACCCTAATAGATAAAGCGGTTGATATGGAACTAATTCCTCACTGTAAACCATTTAACTATACAACAATTGCTCATTGTTTTTTTGATGCTTTTATTGCCATTGCATGGAATAAAATATTTAAGAGAGAATTTATAGAAGAAAACGGACTGCAATTTCAAAATCTTATAAATTCAAATGACACATTTTTTGTATATAGTGCAATGCTTCTGGCAAATAGAATTTCTGCCATTGATGAATCGCTAATTCGATACAGGATACGTAAAGATTCTCTTGTTCGCACAAAGGACGCGGCACCATTATGTTTCATAGAAGCACTTGAAGCGATATATACACGCATCATTTCATTGGGAATATTTCCTGAAATGGAAAAAACATTTTATAGCCGGGTGTTTAATAACTTAAGTTGGAATATATCAAAACTTCTTCCTGAAACAATTGAATCAATTAAGTCTGATGTTATTGATTTTTGTCATAGAATAGGAATCATGAATCAAGAAGAATACCAACAAGGGATATATGATTTATTTACTGAATCGCAAGTTTTACAACCAATGAAAGAATCTGAGTTGTTAATTTCGATTATCGTTCCAGTATATAATGCCGAGAAATACTTGAGACAATGTGTGGAATCTGTATTAAAACAAGATCTTAAAAATATTGAATTGATTCTTGTTGATGACGGTTCAACAGATTCTTCGTTACAAATTTTGCGTGAATATGAAAATCAAGATTCACGTGTAAAAGTTATTACACAACATAATCAGTATGCTGGTATCGCACGGAATAATGGTTTGAGCGTTGCAAAGGGTAAATATATTCACTTTCTAGATAGTGATGATTATGTAACTCAACATGGTTATCATGATATTATTCAATTTCTCAACAAAAATAATCCAAACATTGTTAAGTTTGGAAATTATGCATATGATGATTGCACTGGCAAGTTTATAAATGATAAATGGGTTAATATGGGTAGGATAAAACAAGAATTTTATGGAAGAGCGATAAATATTTTTGATAACTACCACATGATTATTTCTTACACACCTGACAATCCATGGAGTGGTATATATAAAAAAGATTTCCTGGATAAAAAGAAAATACGTTTTGATAATCTGCAATGCTGCAATGATACGTCATTCTTTGTAACTTGTTTAATTAAATCACAAGATATACATTACTATGATAAATATCTCATAGTACATCGTAGAAATGTTAAAGACTCTCTTATCGATAAAAGAATATATCACTTTGATGATCAAATCAAACAGTATTTCATTATAAACGATATAATCAAAACCGAAAATAACACTGTAGTTACAGAAACTAAACTACGATTGATTAATAACTTGTTCCACTTTTATATAAAATTTATAACTAATGATCAGTATTCAGATGATATTAAAAATTCACTTGAATCACAGATGTTAGATTTTATCAAAAAATTTAAAATCTCAGATTTTACTGGTATTAGAGATATTCATAAAGAATACCTTAACACATTGATATCTAAGTTTTAATGAGGCTATGCATAGTGATGTGAGGATGGGGTGAATAGGTGGTTGATGCAGTTTCTGTGCACATTAGTTTTTTTTTGAGGAGGAAGGGATTTTGTTCCTCAACTTCCATTGTCACATGTTGTCTGAGGTTATTTTCCCTATTGATCTGTTCTATAACGCGGCACACAAAAGTTACTGCTACTGCTTGCAGGGGCGCGCATGACATTCCGCCCGCAGACTGTATGGATCCGCAGGAATTACCAGCAAAATCTTAATTTCAGCAGCGGGGACCATACAGAAGCATTTTCTGCACAAAATAATATCCATGTACCAGCAGCGCAGGCACTTAAAAACGTGTCTTCAGGGAGATTAAAGTGATATCAAAAAGCCAGCGAAAAAAAGGACGCAGCATTCTGCAGCTCCTGTCTGATTATGTGGTGCTTGATCTTGAAACAAGCGGTCTTAATACCCGGTTCGATGACATAATAGAGGTCGGTGCACTGAGGATCAGAAACGGTAAAATTACCCAAAGATACCAAAAGCTTGTAAAGCCTGAAAGAAACATCAGTTCCTTTATTTCAAGACTGACAGGCATCACCAACAGTATGCTGAAATCAGCTCCGGATCCGGATGAGGTGCTCCCCGAATTTATTGAATTTATCGGAAGCGACATCATTGTGGGACACAACGTCAATTTCGACATCAACTTTCTTTATGACAAGTGGGAGTCCATGACGGACATGACACTGTCAAACGATTTTCTGGATACGCTGAGACTGTCCAGAAGAGTGCTTCCGGCTCTCTCAACTCACAAGCTGGAATTCCTCAAATCATACTACAGAATTGACATAACGCAGGCCCACAGAAGTATAGCTGACTGTGAAACCACCTACCGGTTATATCAGCTGCTGATGAAGGATGCCGAAAATAACGGCATAAGATTTGACAGGTGATCTGTGACTGCGGAATTCCGGCACCCTGTCTGTAAATCAAGAGGCGTCTGACACTCCGCACTGCTGAAACCGCCGGTTTTCCCACACGTACAGATTTTAAAGAGATTCGGACCGAAAAGAGTTCATCGCGAATAATCGTCGATAAGATCTAAAATATCGCGCCTTGATGCATTATAGAAGCCTAAAATCAGCAGCAGCCGTTCGTCTTCCATTTTGACGTAGGCAATTACGGGGATTGTTTTCCCTGAATCATCCTTTGCGCTGCCTCTGCAGTAAAGCATATAAAGTGCTGTATCATATACGGCACGATCGGTACAGTACCCGAGATCATGAAGAATAGAACTGAGGATCCGGAACTTGTCGATATCCATTTTTCCCTTGAAATCAAAGGTGCGACCGCCGGATGAAGACTTCAGATCCGCAAAAGTTACAACCTTGCTTTCACCGGGATGGCGGAAGGAGACTGTGCCGTCTTCGTCATCTGTCCGTTCCCAGCCCGGAGGCAGAGCCAGTGTACATGCCGCACCCAGCAAAAAAAACAAAAAAGCAAATATCCTACCGGCATTCATACTCTTTCTCCGGACAAAGCCTCTCTATTTCGGAACATGTGACAAACTGTCATGCTTCTTTCTGGATTTGCCGGCTTCGTCAGGATCAATTTCCCTGGAAGGATTGGGATCTGCTCCCAGATCGGCAACATCCTTATATGAAACCCCGTCGCCAACTACAATGAATCCTGAATAGTCAACATTCTTGTATATTCCCACATAATGTCTTGAAACAGGTTCATCATCACCATCCTCAGACGGTACGGAATGATCACACTCAATGACATACCTGTCTTCATCATTCTCGTCCCGCTTCAGCAGATCCCTGCTGAAGCACGGAATTACAGAGGCAAGATAGTAGCGGTATATTTCATCCTCGTCATAGGAATCACCGGTTCTCCTTGTAAACTGTCCCCAGAACACATAGGAAATCCCTGTATCGGAATGTTTCCGGCTGTAGAGAACCGCTTCCTTGAAGCGCTTTACATAGCTGCGATACTGAGGATTGGATCTGGCATTGTCAATTTTCCATCCCGGCGGTACAGCAGAAGCGGAAAATGAAAAAAAAATCCCCGACAGCAGCACGGATGAGGAAATCAGATTTTTCAGAGAAATAAAATTACTGTAAAATTTCTGGCTCATAGGTTAATTTCTTCATAAAATCGTTTACCGAAACGAAATCGGTATGGTATCCGGTAATCAGCAGAGTGAATCTGCTGCCTCTCTTGACAACCAGAAGGTAGGGAAACTTCTTCTGTTCATCCCTGCAGAATCTCATAAAAATACCGGATGACTCCAGTTCCTGAGATTCTTTATCGCCTGGTGTGCAGTCCTTTTCCTCTGCAAGCGCCTCAAGCTCCGCATCAGGTTCGGAAATATCCCGGGAAGACACTATCTTAAGAGTTATCTCCTCGTCAGAATCAGTTTTCTTAAAAATATATGAATTCCGCTCTTTAAGATTTTTATCAATGCTGTCCGACAGAACCATAGTCCATTCAACAGGCAGCGCTGAAGCAGAAAATGAAAAGACACACAGTATCAGTAACGAAAAAAAACTAAATCTCATTGAGAACCGCCCCGCTCCCGACAACCTCAGGCACAGTAGAATCAAGAAGCGAAAGAGCCTCGTAAACATCCCTGCACCTGCAGACTCTCTTAAAAATATCCATGGTATAAAGTTCATTATAATATTCTCTCAGATAACTGAGAAACTGTTTCATACGGGCAAAAATATTGCCTTCAGGATTGAAGTGATCAAATGCGGCGACAAAACGATGAACCGTATCCACCATTTTCTCATAGGAGAACGGTTCTTCATTACTGCGGATAACATTGGCCAGATTGGGTAGATACAGCGCCCCGCGGGCAAGCATAAGAGTACTGCAGCCCGTTACCGACGAACATTTTTCTGCAGAAGCCCGATCGAATATATCACCGTTGGCAATAACAGGTACCGGGCACTGCATTCTGATTTTTCCGATTAAATCCCAGCGGACTGTATTCGGCAGATAACCGTCTGCCTTTGTTCTCCCGTGAACGCAGAGAGCATCAACTCCGGTGGAGAATATTTTTTCCGCTATTTCCATGCAGCTGTCAGAATTGTCATAACCGAGCCTCATTTTGGCGGTAACCGGAATATGAGAGGGAACACTCTCCCTGACAGCTGTGCATATCTGAGATATAAGATCCGGATTTCTAAGCAGCGCGGCACCTCCGTTTGACTTGTTTACCTGCTTTGCGGGACAGCCGAAATTAAGATCAATGCCGGCGGCACCCATTCTGCAGGCTAACGCGGCACTGGATGCCATAACATCAGGATACTGTCCCAGCAGCTGCACATAAACCGGAGTTCCGCTTCGGGTCGCTCCGCCGGTCTGCAGCTCGGGAACCTTTTTTAAAAGAACGCCAGAAGGAACAGTAATATCAGTTATACGTACAAATTCGCTTTCACAGTAGTCATAACAATTTATATCTGTAAGAACACGGCGCAGGGGGGCATCCAGGACACCGTCCATAGGTGCCAGAACAAGTTTCAGGGCTTTCATCTGGTTCAGTTAAGAGGTTTCTGACGCTCTTCACGCGAACGTCTTTCAGACTCGAGATAGGCGTCAATCTGACTATACGGCAAAGGCTTGGAAAAATAATATCCCTGTGAGTATCTGATGCCCTTGCTTTCCAAAAATTCCTGAAGTTCCTTGGATTCGGCATACTCGGCCACAAGATCGACAGAGAACTTTTTCGCCAGGAAAATAATGACGTCCATTATATTACGATTAACCTCGTCATGTAAAAGGTGTTTGATAATCTCACCGTCAATCTTGATAAGATCCGGTTTGAGTTTCACAATTTCGAGAAGATTTGAATAACCAGCACCGAAATCATCAATGGCGATCATTACATTGTAGGTTCGCAGTTTTGTAATAAAATCAGAAAGAAGATTCAGATCCTCGAATGCGTCTGATTCAAGGATTTCAAAAATAAAATGACTAGGATTCCTCAGGGTTGCAAGACGCTTGTAAATCATGGAGGTAACCATCTCTGAATTGATATCAATGGCCGACAGATTAATTGATACCGATTCCTCTCTCCCGTCAAACAGCTCAAAGACCTTGTTAATCATTGCACACGACAGCTGAAGATAAAGTCTGAACTCTTTTGCAACCGGAAGAAACTGGTTCGGGAACCACAGTCTGCCGTTTGCATCCTTGATTCTCATAAGCGATTCAAACTTGTATGTCCTGCCGCATATATTATCATATATAGGCTGAAAGTACGGTTCGATACCGTCATGCTCTATTGCGTAGTTTACAACGGCAAGGGCGGCAAGAGACTCTTCAAAATTCTCCGTCGCCTCATGACTGTCCTCATAAACAACAAAACGCTTCAGCTCATTTTTTTTGTCTGAATACAGAAGTTTTGCCTTTTCAAGAAGCTCCTCCTGCTGATCAACAACTATAAAGAAGTTGTTCATGCAGACAGTGCCGTTATGCGTATAATGACAGTTGAACTTCAAAAACAAAGTCCTTACAAGCTCCATATAGTCGCCTGTTGACAGACGATCCGAAGCGGCAATGATAAAAGACGAAAGATCATTGCTGTAAAGATTGACAAGAGAGTTTTCAACCGAATCCGAAATGAATCTTTCCTTTCTGAGATAATCCTCAAAAAGCTTCACGTTATGCCTGTAATACTCTACATACTCAGTGCTTCCGAAATAATTGGAAAGCTGAATGCTCTTCTCAATTACAACAAGCGTAAGCTTGTGATAATTATACTTCACGCAGTCATATGAGAATTTCTCAACATTGTACATCTGCGTGTTCTTGTCAATAAAAAGAGACTCGGTAGCTTTCTTTTCCTGTTCGGCTATCTTCTTAAGAAGAGACTCCTTGGCAGAAAGAATTTCCTCCGACTGACGAGAAAGGACATAATCAAAAATATCTCTTGTATCAAGATCATCGGCAAGGAACGGCTTCAGCTTGGATTTGTCTATATGATTAACAGGCGCGTTCGCATCCTCGGAAAGACTTAGATAAACAAACGATCCGGTATAGACCTCATTACAGATTCCGTCTGAGGCAAACTCACCTCCTACATAAGAGAAACTAAGATTCTGATCCTTAAAGAATCTGACTGTCTGATAATGCATTGTCACATAAAGCTGGGGTCTTAAGAAACAGGAAAACGCCCACAAAACCTGTGACGGAAAAAGATTGAGTTCATCTATCATTGAACAGTAGTGATGATAGGCTATCTTAGAACTCATATAACAGCATCTGAACCTCTCACCGTACTTTAAGGCAAAACCCTTCGGCGAGGAAAATGTATGATCCTCCTCATTATAAACAAGCTGGCGCGGAGCATTGTTGCGATCCACAAGCATCAGAGGAAAACGGTCGAGAAGTCCGAGAGTCTCCGAATTTGCTGTTACGTCTACACCGAGTGTGTCATTTAGAAATTCCAGAGTCTTTATACCGGCAATCTCCTCAACCACACCGTCATTGACAGCTGTAATTTCGTAGATATCTCCTACCGGCTCCACATTATTGATAACATAGGAATAAACATTCAGCTCGCTGCCTGAAAAGGCTGTAACCATAAAATGCCGCATATAGGACATTTTGTCATCAAAAACATAACCCCAGAAAAAAGATTTAACACTTGTTGCAGGTCCTCCGGCAAGACGGATGTTAGGCACAAGTTTGTTGAACTCATCGACAAACCCGGTAAGGTTCGGATAACCTCCCGAAATACTCAAAACCAGCAGTTTTGTTGTTTGATCACAAAGATTACCGACAATATCAAGAGACAAATCAGCGGCGCTTATTCCGGTATGAGGAATGAATTTTATTTCAAAGCGGCTTTTTTCTAAATAAACGATGCGGACCATCATTTCATTCTGGTAAATTTCACCGCCTAAACTTACCTTGAAGGATGATGTTCCTGCGATTTCTGAATAAGGAAGAAGTGACTTGACGAATGAAGCAATACCGACAGATTCATCAGGGCTTAAACCTGATGAATAAAGCATTACAAGAAAACGGGCATTTGTATCGATTTTGTTGTCTGTAATAAACTGCTTAAAAGATGACTCATCTTTAAACAGGCATACATATTCCTTCATACTGTACAGAACCTCTTAGGACTGCAGATAGGTTACCATATATAAGTAAAAATCAATATGATAAGAATAACAAAACACTTAACATAATCGATTGAATTTCAAAGATGTGGCACAGGTCAAACAATTAAAACAGCAAATATAGGCCGGATGCAGTCTGCTTGACGGCAAAACCGGGGACTACCATCACCAGAAGAGAGCTAAATACTGATGAAAACAGAATAAACTGATCAGCTGCCGGCTGATCAGTGTTCACAGACACAAGATCATAAGATTAAAAATTAAACAAAATCAGATCTGAAATCTGATACAAAAGATCAGAATAAAAGATAAAAACTCTACGAATAATAAAGAGTTAACAGATGCAATAAAAGATCTTAATAAAAAAATCAGTACAAAATTAATCCATTATCAGAAGCGGCAGAAGATCTAAAATCAGAAAAATAATCCATGATTAATATTAAAAATAATCATTGCAAAATAACTCATAAAAATAAATATTTAAGAAAATATCAAAATTATTTTACGAAGGAAAAAAATTTTTTTCTATAAATAGGTACAAATAAAAAAAAAGACACAAGCTATTGTGTCTTAAAAGAAAAAACAAAATTAAAGACCTACCTGCTCCTTGAGCATAAGATTCATCTTGTAAAGAGGAATAAAATTCTCATTGTTGATAACGGCAACATCCAGAAATCTGAATTTCTTTCCGCAAGCCATAAGTCCGGTTGCCAGGACAATGCAGACAGAGGATTTATCATAAGAATTAATCACAAGCACATCACCCGGCTCTGTATTGGACTCATCCTGCACGGAGAATACTTCGCAAATGCACGGCATACGCCTCAGCAGAGAAAACTTCTTCAAATTTTCTATACTTTTCAAGCCTTTACAATAAAATTTCTTGATTGTAACAGCGTTGAGAGCAAGCTGCAGCTTCTCCATAGGGGTGTACGGAAGATCGGATACAGACTGGAGAACATAAAAATAAAAAGATGCATCATCAACATTAAACGGAGTATCTTCAAACCCGGTAACGTCACGGCTGAACAGGTCGCTCAGACCGTATGAGGTTAAAAAGCTCATGGACTGCTGACCGTCAAAGATTCTGATCAGAATACGTCTGCGCTCCGGAGAGTATGTCCAATACCAGGACGGGTTCGGTTCAAAGTGCATAATCGTATTCCTAAAAAATTTTTATACTTGATTATATCCAATAGCAAAATAAAAATTAAATTTAATAAAAAATTTTTTATACTAATATCACATATTAATTATTAAAAAAAAATTTTTTTACTTGATTATTCCCTAAAAAAATTTTTTTGATTAAAAATAAATCAATTTTGATTTTATTTGACCGCAGATCTTTTTTTTTATTAACAGATCTATTTGCCTAATTTTTAATCCTTTCAGATCTGATCAGTCTGTAATATTTTTAGTTATTAATTTTTGATTAATATTTTTGACAGGATAAATTATTAATCACTGCTTTTATTTCAGATTGTGATTAATAATTTAATGCCGTAATCATGATCACACGGCATTTGAAGATTATAAACGCAGTCCGAGGAGAGCGTCCGGCAGGATCCGGTAAAAAAATCCGCATGTCCTAAAACATGCGAATATATTATCAGCTCAAAAATACTTTGAAACGAAACACTGAAATCAGAATGTCTAGATATTATCCACAATATCCTTTACAAGTTTTGGTCCGTGATAAATAAAACCTGTATATATCTGAACCAGTTTTGCTCCGGCATTAATTTTTTCTCTTGCCGACATGACTGAATCTATTCCGCCTACACCTATAATCGGTATTTCCTCCTGAAGAATTCTTTTAAGTTTGCGGATCACCTCTGTACTTTTCTCAAGCAGCGGTCTTCCGCTCAAACCGCCGGTTTCATAGGAATAAGGCATATCATACACTTCTTCACGGCTTACAGTGGTATTCGTGGCAATTACCGCATCCATATGATGCTTGAGAAGACTCATTGCCATCGATGAGAGTTCATCATCTGTAACATCTGGAGCTATTTTGACTGCAAGCGGTACATACTTACCGTGCAGCTCTGATAGATCCCTCTGCTTGCTTTTAAGTTTGCTCAGCAGCGTGTCAAAATAATCACCGAACTGCAGCTTTCGAAGATCCGGCGTATTCGGGGAGGATATGTTCACGGTTATATAATCAGCATGCCTGTACACCCGATCCATGCATATCAGATAATCATCGAAACTTTTTTCCAGCGGAGTCAGTTTATTTTTTCCGATATTAATTCCTATAATTCCGTCGTAGGAAGATTCTTCAACATGCCTGATAAGTGCATCAACACCATCATTGTTGAATCCCATGCGGTTGATAATCCCGTGAGCAGGAACAACTCTAAAAAGCCTCTTCTTCGGATTTCCGGGCTGCTGCATTGGAGTCACTGTTCCGACCTCGATAAAACCGAATCCAAACTTTCCCAGTCCGTCAATGGCTACGGCATTTTTATCAAGTCCGGCCGCCAGTCCCACAGGATTCTTAAAATGAAGCCCCATAACATCAACCGGTTTGTAGGCAACCTTCTGACTGAGAAGAAAACTAAACGGAGAACGCCCCAAGCAATGAAGCATACTCATGGTCATCTCGTGAATAAACTCAGGATCGAACCGGAAAATTACAGGCCTGATAAAAGGCTCATACAAATTGAAAAGCATGCCGCCACCTTTCATTACTATCTGCTGATACGTTCAAGTGAAACAAAACTGTTGTTTTCGTTTAATTCTAATTTAAATACGCCCTGAATGCCACTGTACCCGACAAACTTCTGAAAATGCCCTATGGGAAGTTCGAGTCTGAGACCTTCAAATGTCATCACCGAAAGTCTTTTAACAGGAGAATTGTACATAATATTCCTCACCTGCTCGGCACTCATCTGAACTGAAAACGTATATGTCTTATTCACAGATTCCTCCTGTTAGAATTTTAATGTCACAGCAGTCAGGACTCTATACTGCGTGTGATTTTTTCATACAGATCCGATACAAGACCTTTCAGTCCGGCCAGCTTCTTCAATTCATTTTTCATCAGTTCGCCGTGGTGTTCATCAAATCTTCTAAACTGCATAAACGCCTCTACAAGTCTTGCTGCAGTCTGAGGATTGCGGGTGTTGAGATCCATGAGAATTTCTCCGAGGAATTTATATGCATCCTCTCCCCTTCCGTGAAAACCATACGGATTGGACATAACAAAGGAACCCACGAGAGAACGTATGCGGTTTGGATTGCTCATGGAAAAATCAGGATCATTCATCAGTTCCTTCACCCTTTCAAGCGTATTTACAGATGCAACTCCAGCCTGAATTCTGAACCAGTTATCCATCATCAAACCGTTGCCATGCCACTCATGTCTGTACCTTGTGAGCAGATCGGAGGCCACATCCAGCTCAGCATTAACCGCAGCCCTTATGGCACTAAGACGCATGGTCATATTATCAGCTGAATCGTAAATTGCACATACCTCATCAGCAAAACTGTTCCCGCGGCTTAAACAAAGATAATCCAGAGCCAGAGCACGGGATGAACGTCTGCAGGAGTGCTCAAAATCCCATACATACGGATCATTATCCGCTGATGAAACAAACAGTTCATGCCACAGAGCATCAAGTTTCTTCGCCAGAGTCAGTTTAAGAACAGTTCTTGCCCTGTGAATACCGTCTACATCAATACGGTCAAAAATCTCCATAACCTGCATTTCGGCAGGTACGGCAAGAAGCTCGGCCAGATAGAGACCGTCGTATTTTCCGGAACTAAGGATATCCCTGAAAATATCCACAATATCGCCGGCCGCACTCTCAGGATCCTGTCTGCCGTCCACAACTTCTCTGAAATAGTTGCAGTAGAGCGACCACATGGCGTCATAGCGATTGAAGTCATTGGTTCCGTTCAGGGTGATAAGCCTCAGCTCTTTAGATGAATACTTCTTCTGCAGTTTCACCGGTGCTGAAAAATCTCCAAGATAGCTGACGCACGGATCGGCATCAATATCCTTAAAGGTCAGAGTCATTTTTCTCTGACTGAAAATAACCGGACCGCCGTCAGCAGCGGAAGGATCCGTCAGCTTCTGCACCTGTCCTTTTCCTGAAAGGATTTCTATCTGCAAAGGTATAACCATCGCCGGATAGGAACTTCGATCCCGGTAGTGAGTTGACTCAAAGCTCTGCTCAAGGTCCACCGTAAGGATCCGTTTCTCGGGATCATATTTTTCGTTAACTGTTATCACCGGTGTGCCGTCGTATTCATACCAGTTTCTGAACTGAAGCAGATCCTGCCCGGATGCATCCTCCATGGCCTTTACAAAATCCTCGCATGTTGCACATCCGCCGTCAAACCGGGAAATGTACAGCTTCATACCCTTCTGAAAATTCTCTTCGCCGATTATGGTATGAAGCATGCGGATAACCTCAGCACCCTTTTCATAAACAGTTACAGTGTAGAAATTATTCTGCTCTATAACCATATTAGGACGGATCGGATGAGCCATAGGTCCCATGTCTTCTGCAAACTGAACCGAGCGAACAACCTTTGCCTCCTGGATCCTTTCAACCGGTCTGCAGCCTAAATCCGACGAGAATTCCTGATCACGAAAAACCGTGAGTCCCTCCTTCAGACTGAGCTGAAACCAGTCTCTGCATGTGACTCGATCTCCGGTCCAGTTATGAAAATACTCATGACCGATTACATTCTGTATATTATGGAAATCACTGTCCGTACCGGTATTATGATCAGCAAGAACGTATTTGGAATTGAAGATATTCAGTCCCTTGTTCTCCATGGCACCCATATTAAAGAAATCGACAGCGACTACCTGGAAAAGATCAAGATCATACTCAAGTCCAAACCTTTCCTCATCCCACTTCATTGCCTGCTTTAAAGAATTCACGGCATGAAGAACTCTGCCGCCGCTGCCGGGCTGCGCAAAAAACTGAATTGTTACGTGACGTCCGGAACCGGTGACATACTCATCCTCAACCATGTCGAATTTTCCGGCAACAAGAGCAAAAAGATAAGAAGGCTTGGAATACGGATCCGAACATACTACATAATGACGGTTGTTCGGAAGTTCTCCGCTGTCTATACGATTGCCGTTTGAAAGCAGATGAGGATAAAGATCCCGATCAGCCTCTATTCGAGTGGTAAAACGGGCCGATACATCCGGTCTGTCAAGATAATAGGTTATTTTTCTGAATCCCTCGGCCTCGCACTGAGTGCAGAAAGCTCCTTCTGAAATATAGAGTCCTTCATACTCGGTGTTACTTTCTGGTGAAATGTAATTTACAACCTTAAGAGTAAATTCACCCGGCACATCGGGAATGATTAAACTTGTTTCAGTCTGTGAAAAATCAACAGAACTGCCGTTAAGAAGTACAGAATCAAGCTTCAGCTTCTCTCCGTCAAGAATCAAAGGATCGCAGTGATCCCCTGCTCTTGCAATTTTCATCTCAGCTTCAACACGGGTGGCCGAAGGATCAAGAACAAAATTGAGATAAACATCTGTAATCGTATATTTCGGAGCTGTATAGTCTTTTCTGTATTTTTCTTTCTTAACTGAACTCATCTGAACATTCACCAAAGAAACCAGTAAAAACCGGCTTAAAGTTTTATAAAAAAAGCGGAACCGAGAACGGCTCCGTAGCTGAAACCTCCTTGCCGGACATTATGTCATCATAAAAGACACTGTATAGAAATGCAGGAGGTTTTCCTTATGACAATTTATGTATGAAATACTACTCGGCACTGACTGAAGCCAGATCAGATGCAATTGCAACAGCTTCGTTCTTCCATACATCAGGCAGTTTGACATCATCCGGCAAATCTGCAATCTTCTTTATTGGCGGCTGACCAATCTCCTCAAGTTTCAGATTCACACGCTTAAGTTCTCTTGCTTCATCCTCTTTCTGCTTTAACAGCCTTTTCTCAAGATTAAGAGACACTGTCTTTTTATCCTGCACCTGCCGTACCTCGTCAACCTCCTCAAGAAGGAGTTTAAAATCAAGAAGATCCTTCACACGCTCATCATGCTTGGACTTGAGTGCAGGTACAAATTTTGAAACATTGCCAGCCACAGCATATTCATCGGCAGAAATTGAATCCCATGGAAGTGGATTATCCATATCCTGCTCCCCGAATTTCATATAGGTAAAGGATGACGGAAATACTATATCAGGAGCAACACCCTTCAGCTGAGTGCTTCCGCCGTTAACTCTGTAGAATTTGGCAATGGTATACGAAAGCTGCCCCATATCCTTATTGAACAGATCATAAAATCTGGCAAGCGGCGTTACCTGCTGCACCGTACCCTTACCAAAAGAATTTCCTCCGACCAGAATACCGCGGCCGTAGTCCTGCATTGCCGCAGCAAAAATTTCTGACGCGGAAGCACTGAGTCTGTCTATCAAAACAACAAGCGGACCGGAATAAAAGATCTGGTCATCTTCATCATTTGATGAATCGACGTCATCGGCACGACCTCTGACCTGAACCACAGGTCCCTTTTTAATGAACAGACCTGTAAACGTCGTTGCCTCGGTTACAAGACCGCCGCCGTTGCCTCTTAAATCGATAACAACAGCTGACACTCCGTCATTCTTGAGTTTGGTCAGTTCCTTCTTGGTGTCGGCAGTCAGTCCGCGGTAAAAACTTGAAACCTTGAGCACTCCGACCTTCCTGCCGTCTACCTGAATGACTTCTGATGATGCGGAACGATCAGCCATCTTGATTTTGTCTCGAACCAGCGACATGATAAAAATCTTTGAGGCTTCACCCTCTCCGCGCTGAACCTGCAGATAAACAGTGGAGTCCTTCGGTCCGCGTATGAGTCGAACGGCCTCGTCAAGACGTATACCTACAATATCCACAATATTCTTTTCAGAAGTGCCAACACCTATAATCTTGTCCTTAGGTTTAAGCATCTTCGATTTTTCAGCGGGACCGCCCGGAATCAGATCAACAATAGTTACAGTATCATCTTCGCTGTTAAGAGTCGCACCTATTCCCTCAAGAGAAAGATTAATGTCATTCAGGAATTCTTCAGAAACTTCCGGCGACATATAACTCGAGTGAGGATCATAGGAATGAGCCATGGTATTCTCAAAAACGCTGAACACATCCTCGCTCTGGCTCTGAGAAAGGAAATTCAGAGAGGATTTGTAGCGCTTTATCAGACGCTTTACCGCCTCCTCCTTTGTCTTTCCGCTCAGAATAAGCTTTATAAGATCATATTTTACAACCTTTTTCCAAAGCTCCATGCGCTCACTGGCAGTGGCAGGCCATTTCTCCTTTGATCTGTCATACTGAAATTCATCATCAGCAGTCAGATCGACACCGCCGCTTTTAAGAAGATCTATGGAATACGTCAGCTGCTCAAATTTCAGTTTCTCAAAATCGTTGAATATGATGTAGGGCAAATCAAGTTCGCAGCCGAGAATTGATCTTTTCAGCTGACGCACATCCTTAAGATAATTGTCAACATCCCTCTGAAGAAACAGAATTTTGTAGGAATCTATGTTCTTCAGATAATCATTGTAAAAGTTAAAAAAGTACTGGCTGTCCAGAATCAGATTTTGGCGATAATGAGTCTCCGTTAATTCACGAAAAACACGCTTGCATGAAATCTTATGGTGTTTTTCCTGATGAAGTTCCGGCAGATCCTTTAGGGTAACATTAGCCTTTTCAGCAGCATTAACTGAACCTGCAGAAAAAATAAGCAGACCTGAAAGAAGGATCGAATATAATCTGTTCATATCTCACACCTAAACGATATCTCAAACTAACCGGGGCACAGCAATAGACAAGCAGAAATTATTTCTGAACGACTCCATGCGACTCCCGTTTAACTCCGGAAGCCGCATTACACAAGACACAGACCGCAATAAATCAGTTCTCTGACATCTGATCATTACGAGGGGCTGGATCCTTGCGGACAATCTTCCTTAAAGATGATATCTGTGTATGAACAATATTTCCGTTCCTCATCTTCACATGAATATCATTTGATTCAATTTTGTCAACAAAACCTCTAGCCAAACCCTGCGCAATTCTTACGCTGACAAAATCACCCACCTTGAGTGTGTCCATATCTACGATTAAATAATCATAAACAGGAGGACGTGTGTACGGTTTCTTCTGCTGACTGAATTTTTTTCCGCCAGCCTTGTTAAAGTCTCTTCCGCCAGAATTTCTAAAACTCGGACGCTTTTTCTTGAAACCATCACCGGACGGACGAGACTTCCTGTTCTGTGCATCATCACGAGCAGCATTGTTTTTGCTCTGCTTTTCACTGATCCTTTTCTTTACAGCCTCTCTCCTTTCCTGTGCATATTTCTCCTGCTCCTCGGAAATAGGCTCATCACACTCGTTACCGTCAAGATCAACTCGTCTTGCACCAACCTTGCATGAATCAAAGTACGCAAGAGAAGATGCATATACCTTTATACCCTGACGGATCGCTGTTTTTGAATATTTTGATTCCGGTGAAATTTCGTCGCCGAGTCTTGCTACAATATCCTCAAGAATGCCGATTTTTATAGGTCTTACGCTCTCTGAGTTATATGGAAAAAAACACTTAGGAAATCTCTCAATCAAAAAATCAAGAACTTCTCTTGGTGAATATTTTTTTTGAACAGCAGCACCTGAATTCTGCTGATTCGATGCAGGACTGCTCTTGCCAGGTTCTGTTGAAACCTCAACTTTATCATTCTGGTTTACTTCACTCATACTTTTATCTTCTCTTTATTTTTCTTCTCATTTATGCAAATCTAATTCATCTGATCAAAACATCCGGCATGCAGGGATTTTTCCATAAAGCACACATAAAAAATGAGGGTGCAAAGCATCTGCAGCAAACCACACACTCACAAAAAAATTGATTCTTTACAAGATACGGAAAAAATAAACGCCGAACATATCAATCAGAGTTTGATCATATCACAATTAACCGAGATTATAACAGATGGCACTGTTAAGAAACAGTTTAGATCATTACATTCGCAAGAAACAGTATAAACCGGCCGCAGGCTGCGTTCCTGGGCAAACGGCTGAAACATAAAAAATGCTGGTTCTCTATAATTTTAGTTGGATGGTTAAATCTTAGACAGTTCTTTATTTAAAAACTGTGAGAATACTTAAAGGTTCTTTACAAATTCCAGCTGGAACTACACTGACTAGACGACTGAACTTTGACTCGTAGTGTTCTCGCCGTTAAAATTGCATTTCAGCGGTAACACAGGTGGCTACTAACACAGGTCCTTGAGTATCAGTATGTCTGAAAATGACATGATAGCAGCGAGGCTGATTCTAAACCCCTGCAAAAAATTATTCCAAACAGATGAGTTCCGCATATTTGGAATAAATCATCCTGAATATTTCCAACTGAGTTTTGCAAAGACCAGTTTTTTTTAAACGCTGATACACCGCTCCGACTTCCGGCTGTTTCAGCGGAACAGATCAGACCGGCTTTTTGTCCGTGAACATAAACAGCACGGCTCTTTTACAAAACGGATCGGATCATTACGAGTGATTCCATGCTGATTCAGACTTGCAAAGTGCTGACATCAAAAGGATCAGCCGGCTTCATGCCGCTGAAATCATCATTGCGACTGCCTCCTTTCTCCGTCTCTTTGGAAAAATCCGCCAGTTTGCCATTGTAGTCACGGATAATGTTAAACCACATTTCACAGGTATTTACGAACTGCTCGGTCTCACTTAAAAAAGTTTCAGCGTTCACACCGTCTGATGCAATAATTTTGCTTACTGTTACATTTCTGTCGGCACTGTTAACTCCAATCGTCGCCCCGTTGGTACCGGAAAACATGTGATTACATTCAAGCATGAAAAGATAAAGTTTTTCAACATCGGTTTCCGGCAGAGTTCCTAATTCACCGCACAGAACTATTTGAGAAACATCTTCAAGGTATACAATGCGTACAATTATTTCGTCCACCTGCAGCGCACAAACGCCGTTTTCATCAAATTCTATGTCTGTTCCGATTTTCTGACTCATGACCTCGGTCAGTTCTGTTTTATCCATAGTCTGTTCTCAGCTTTTCAACACAGTTAAAATTTAAAACCATTCCGATAACGGGATCCGCCCGAATGATGCACACATCACCGATAATATACATAATTCCGTTTCAGACCCCTATCATTTAATTTACCGAAACAGTCAGAAATTAAAACTGTCGTCATAAATCAATTTGCCGATTTTATCCACATCCTGCTCTGTGAGTGCCCGGAATTCCGGCTGTCCGTCCTTCATCACCGGCTGGAAAACAAATCTTCCTGAATCTTTAATAGGTTCTCCGTTTTTATCCAGCTTCGGTTCAACAATGGTATGATACGTTCCCACAAGTTTACTCTTTATCTTTGGTGCGTATTCCTCCCATGTTTCAAAATCATCTTTCTGAACAGCATATTCGATTTCGGCGGTAACGCATTCAGCCAGATTTGTAGACTGTCCGGTCTTGGCGATACGTTCCAGTTCAATCCTCAGTTTATCATCAACAGCTTTAGATTTGTCTTCAAAGTTGGCATTATTAAATTCAACAAATTTTTTAATCTTGTCTTCAAAGCACGCACCGCCGTCAGTCTTGATATGATGTTTGAAATCTTCCAGTTTTCCGTTAACAGCCGCTTTATAGTATGAATCAATCGCAATTTTTACCAATCCTCTTATCTGATTCATAAAGTAATTTTTTATCGGTGCTACGGTCTTGTATTCGTCATTGTTTTTGTCTTTCATAGTAGCACGAATACATTCGATATGAATTATGCCTCCTCCTATGCGGGGACTGAGTATGTTGTCTCTGAAATCACTAATGCTGTTCATGGTCAAATATTTACCCTGCTTTTGATCATACATTCGAAACGGATTATAATCTTCTCTGGCATATTCGCCTTGAGGAGCCAGGCCATCATTCATTTCAATTTCGCCCTCATAGTCATAATCATTCCTGAGGATAGTTGTTTCAGGATGATCTTCCTCACTTTTCAGCAGATCCAGACAATGTTCAACATTTCCAAACATTCTGAGAATTTCCGGATCTACTCCTTTCTGCTCGCGTACAGAAGTCTCTCCGGGCTTGCCTGTTTCAAGAGTGGACTTCATTCCAAGCTCTTTCATGATGTTGTTCAGTTTTTTCTGATATAACTCCACTGAAAAAGAATCACCAGAAGAGTAGACCGACGCTTTGGTCATTATCTGCTGAATTCTTCTTGACGTAAGCGGTTTGCCGGATGTTACAGCACCGCCGTTTTTTGATATTCCGAAATCTTCACTCTTGAATGAAGGTCCGAGAAACTTCTTGAGTTTATCAACAAAATCGGCACTGAATGTGGTTTTCCCTTCACTGTCGGTAACAGCTCCTTTGATACCGAAGGCTTCACCGAGAGATTTTAAAAAATGTGTTCTGACCTCATTGTTGGCTGCCTTGGTAGCTCCTGAACGCAGGAATCGAAAAATATTTCCCTTTGAGAAACTGTTTTTCTTCTTCAGTCCGGTTTCATTCTGGGCTTCTTTTTTGTCAAGAACGAGAATATCATTCTCATTCTCCAAGTTGGCATTTTTAAATAAATTCAAGGCATTAATATTAAATTCGACAGTCATTTTTTATTCCACGCAACTATATACTTTTCCTTTTTATCCATTGATTCATTTTAGCGATATCAGTTTTGAAAAAATTCAATTACCGATGCTTTTCCTTCATAACGCATAAATATAAGCAAGGTTACGTTTAATTATTATTTTTAAGCACGGTACAGCTAATTAAAACGGACGCGTATTCATAGAATTGACGTACCGGTTATCTGCACATTATGATCACCGCATCCGGCGTCCGCCTTCAAGGTCATAACAGATAGCATGCAGTCAGACTGAAAATTTTTCAGAACCGTTTTTTATTCATACACTTTCCGATTTTTTTAATGACAATTCACTCTATTCTTTCTTTTCTGCACCGCGTTCGATAAATGCAAAAATCCCCGTCCATCGAAAGACTGAACGGGGATAGCTCTTAAAGAAGGCGGATTTATGACTCGTTTTAAGTTTCTTTTATCCTATCCTTCTGTCAGGCACCTGATCAGTTATACAGCTTTGCTATAAAACCAACCTTTGTGCACTGTGCCTTAATAAGAGATGCAACCTTAACAGACACTGCAGTAAGCACTACAGTAATAACCCAGGCGGTGACGATATAGAGCCAGTCGGAAGGAATAATCCGGTGAAAAGGTTCGTACAGCAGCGTTGCACAGATAAGCGGGAAAGGCATGTGGTACATATAAAAACCCATAAAATTTCTGTCAAAATACTGTATCGCGCTTAATTGATAAAGAACAGGCATTACTTTATCAGCAAACAGTTTGAAAAGCGCAAGTGCGCAAACGCAGACTGAGCCGTCTGCCAGAATCGACAAAGTCTCTCTTACAAGAGCATTGCTGCTTGAAAGATTGTATGAAACAAGAAACATGATCCCGCTTACTGCCATGATAACCAGATTTTTCCAGGAGGTAAAAAGTTCATTGCACCTGAACGCCGCACCGCCGAGAATGAATAGAAAAAGATTATCAGACATTGAGCACAGACTCATGTATCGTATATCACTGAACCATCTGTTAAAACCGAAGGTAAGCAGAAATGAACCGGCAAGAAGCAGCCAGAAATATTTTTTTATCATTCCGTTAAGCAGAAGACAAATCACAGTAATTATCAGCATAATCTGAAGGAACCACAGGTGATCGCTGAACTGCATGGTAATAAAAAGCCAGTATCCTTCAAACCATGACGCATTTGAAGTAAGCTGGCCGCTCGGCAGATGAAATGACAAATAAAGCGGAACAGTGAACAAAAGTCCGACACTAAGGTAAGGCACCACAATACGCTTCACTCTCCTGATCAGCTGCTCCCATACCGTTCTGTTTCCAGCAGTCATAGTCATAAAATAAAGAAAGCCAGAACAGAAAAAAAGACAGTGTACATCAAAAACCTTATTGAAATGATAAAGATATTCAAGACCGGATACGGTTGAATCAATAGTTACCTTCCAGAAGGATCCGCTTCCCATAAAGGGTCTGTAGCAATGAAAAAACAACACTGATGCAAGTGCCAGCATCTTAAGCAGCGTTATTTCGTTATACTTTTTCTTAGACATATTTCCTCAAAAAAAAACACAAGAACAATAAAAAAACTGTATTGTGCAAAATTTTAGCATAATCTATAAAATTTGATTAAGAGGGATTATTCGACATCAGGCGTACAATACTCCTGCCCAGACACAAAGGAGAAGACTGCAGCCGTAACAGCTGAACGGCGGCAGTATTCATGCAGACAGAGTAGTCATCGGAAAAACGCTCTGTGCATATAATTCTGATTTCTGAACTTTAAGAATTCATGGAGACACAAGTCTTGAGGGGTTTCCGCGGTTTTACAGCGAAACAGCGAAGAATTTAAAACAGAGAAAGCAGACCGCCCGGATTTAAGAGTTTTCCTCAGCCATGAATAATGGAAGAATGACTGTCAATCTGATATGATCATCACATGATGAGGTCACCCCTGCTGAGGAGTCAGCCGCAGGTGACAAAGCGATAATTTAACCGAGGATATGAAATGTTAGGTACTCCATACTGTCCGCATGCAACCAGAGCTGTACTGCTCGGTTCAGGCGAACTTGGCAAGGAAATAGCCATAGAACTCCAGCGCCTGGGGGTTGAAGTAATAGCTGTAGATCGTTATGAGCACGCTCCTGCAATGCACATTGCACATCAGTCTTACGTAATCAATATGCTGGACAGCACAGAACTTGAGGATCTTCTTGTTAAACTGAAACCTGACCTGGTAATTCCTGAAATCGAGGCCATTGCAACCGATGTGCTTGTAAAACTTGAAAAGACAGGTACCAGGATCATTCCATGCAGCAATGCAACACTGGTAACAATGGATCGTGAAAGGATCAGAACTCTGGCTGCTGAAAAACTCGGCCTTGCAACTTCCGCCTACACCTTTGCCGACACAATCGAGGAATTCAGGGAAGGCATCAAAAAAATCGGCATCCCATGCGTTATTAAACCGGTTATGAGTTCATCAGGAAAGGGACAGTCGGTAGTCCGCAGCAGTGATCAGATAGAGCATGCGTGGGAATATGCCCACAATGAAGGAAGAGGCAAAAAGAACAGAGTAATCATTGAGGAATTTCTCCGTTTTGACTATGAAATTACGCTTCTGACTGTAAGCGCGGCAGACGGAATTCACTTCTGTGAACCTATCGGTCACCGTCAGGAGGACGGTGACTACCGCGAATCATGGCAGCCCCGTGCAATGACACCGGAGCTTAAGCAGCAGGCTCAGGATATGGCAGGAAAAGTTGTCAAAGCTCTTGGAGGATATGGTATTTTCGGCGTCGAACTGTTTGTATGCGGCGACCGCGTGGTGTTCTCAGAAGTATCGCCGCGTCCTCACGATACAGGTCTTGTTACTCTTATTTCGCAGAATCTCTCTGAATTTGCTCTCCATGTCAGGGCAGTTCTGGGTTATCCTATAGGAAAAATCATTCAGAACGGTCCGTGTGCATCAGCTGTCATTCTAGGAGACGGTAAATCAGCTGATCTTTCGTATGACGGAATATCTGAAGCTCTGTCAACCTCCCCGAACTGTCAGCTCAGACTTTTCGGCAAACCGGAAATAAACGGTCACAGGAGACTGGGTGTAGTTCTTTGTGGTGCCGATACAGTCGAGCATGCTGTTGAACTTGCAAAGGAAGCTGCAGGAAAGGTAAAAATAAACTACAACTGAAACAGTATGTGACCTGCGGAAAGCTATTGTCAGGGGCGGGATAACACGGCTTCAGCCGTGAGATGTTATCCCGCCCTGTTTGTTTGCATAAATTTGCTGAAACATTTTCTAAAATAAATCATGAGCCTTCCAGCTGCCGTGAATCTGCACGGAACAGAAAGTACACACCGAATCGGCTGTCTTTCATGTCATCCCGTCAGACAGGCCGGATCAAACTCATATCTGCCATCTAGGTAATCAGCTATCTCCCTGCCCTGAGCAGTTCCGCAGGAGCGATACTTTTCTGCCAGTCTGCCGCGTTCTCCTGGTTCAATAGAGCTGCGTCCGCAGTGCACAAATACTTCCCAGTGAACCTTAAGCAGCTCGCATACATCCTTCCCCAGCACCTTTTCCGCTATTCTCCAGTATTCATGACTTGAAGCATCCAAAGGAGAATCTTTGTATGCAAAAGCGAGAGTGGCAAGAACAATCTTGCAGGCGGCAGGCTCGCGCATAGGATTAACAGCATGACCTGAGGTTAGTTCATCAAGAAAGGAGCCTCTGTCACGATAAGGTTCAAGATAAAGATAATCGGCCATTTTTTTCCCGTCATTTACAGGATAATTGTCCCAAAGGAACGGCCTGCGCTTAAAAATATCGGCAACCCTGACAAGATGATCGGACGAATACCCGCTGGAGCATACCTTCTCTCCTGTCCAGAAAATATCAACCCTGGGATCAAGTGATGAAGCGTATTCATTCCAGTAGTTGCGCGGCATTGCTCCAAAAACCTTTTCAAGCACAGGATCAAAGGAATAGTAGCTCGGACATACTATGTGCCGCTTCACAGAATCTGTCGCATCCAGCACCAGATCTGTTATCTTAAGCTGATGGTATGCCAGGCGATCCCTGTCATTGTTTACCAGATCATCAAACAGAAGAACAAAATAATCCAGAGGAAGACAACCGACTATATTTCTGCATCTTTCAGTCAGTATCTGAGGCTTTGCTGAAATGTCCGAGGCATCGCCGGCAGGTGTAAAACCTATACCGAATTCTATTCCATGACGGTGAAACGTATCAGCAAGATTGGAAAGACCATTAATATAGTCATCAGCCCATGGTTCATCCCATTTTTTTCGCAGATTAGGATCATTCTTCGGAGCATAGATAAAAAAACGCAACCCGCACTCGTTCATGAATGAAGCATAGCTCATACGATTATCCATGCTCCACGGAGTACCGAAATATCCCTCAATTATGCCTGCATTGTTCATTTTCAAAAGCCTTAATCAATCTGAATTCCACAATCAGTCAGAAATCACATGCTCCGCCCCAAATTCATACTCCCGTGCCTTAAAGTATCTGATCCCTGCCGGTTTCCAGCAAAAAAGCAGCAGGAGCACTTACTCCCTGCGGGTTGTTACGGATGATGTTCGCTTCGCAAATTCTGCAACTTTGTCAAAGTCTGATTTTCATTTAATCCAGGAAAGGATCGCACAGATTTAAGAATGAAGTCTCATTTGAACTGTTCATTCCGACAGGCCGGCGCCCTGCTGGACACAAGACGAAAACAGCCGCAAAACTGCATGATTCCGCGGATTTGATCTCCATTCGTCAGATTTTAAATTTAATGCCTTACAAAAGCATTGATAAATGCGGAGTACAAAAAACCGTACTCAGTTTACACTTAGTCCGCGAAAAATGAAACACAGACCGGAAGCTGTCGCCGTGCCGTTTTTAATTTATCTGATTATGCAGTAAAAACTCATCCTACAGTCTTCAGGCAGAGGAGGATGTCAGCCTCGTATGATTTGCCGGCAGATGTGCATGTTCGCAGGGATCAGTGATTCGTCACCATATTAAGCGGCTGACACACGGCCAGTCAGATCTGAAACAGATGCCCATTTTCTCCGGATATTCTAAAGGGATTGGGTTTACGACCTGATCGAATAAAAAGCTGTAAAATCGGGTAGGCGGGTAAACCACGCCTCCCACACCACCGAACGTACGGATCCGTATTCGGCGGTTCAAAACAAAGAAACCCTCACCCCATCATAGGTTAGGATTCGAACACAGAGATCCAAGTCCAC
>JAEEOK010000127.1 GCA_016284235.1 Succinivibrionaceae bacterium | reverse complement strand
GAACAGCTCCGTTTTGCTATTCGTGAAGGCGGTCATACTGTAGGTGCTGGTGTTGTAGCCAAGATCATCGAGTAATACTTTTGAAAATTGATTAAAATTTTCATCGGGGGAGCTGTTGCTCCCCTTTATTTCTTTTGAGCGGTTATTCAGTCTAATTCAGTCTGAATATTCTGCCTTGACATATATCTGTTTTTTCCCGAAGTAGCTTTTTTTTGTTTCGATCGTGATTAGTTGGGTAAATTTTTTGATAGAATTTTACTTTAGTGCAAATGTGTTGATAGTTAATAAATATTATTAATGATGGTTTATATTTGTCTTGTTTGATTAGTTGATGAATGTTTGATTAAGGATGATTAGATGGCAAGAGGATTAAATAAAGTACTTTTAATAGGTAATGTCGGTCGTGATCCTGTAGTTAATACAACTGCAAGCGGTCAGCGTGTTGCATCTTTTTCTTTGGCAACATCTGAAGAATGGAATGATCCGAATGGACAGCGCCAGAGCAAAACTGACTGGCATAATATTGTTGTATGGGGCAACCTTGCGGAAATTGTGGGGACTTATGTTCATAAAGGAAAGCAAATATATGTAGAGGGTCGGATCCAGACAAGATCCTACCAGGATAAGAATACCGGACAGGATCGTTATGTAACAGAGATCGTTGCCAATGAGATTCTTCTTCTGTCTGGTCCCGCAGGTCAGGGAGGCTATCAGAACAACGCTGATATTTCTGGCAGAGCAGGCGGAAATTCAGGATTTGGCGATAACGGATATAACGGCGGATATCAGAATTATAATTCTGGTGCCATGGGTGGCATGAATTCCGCTCAGCGCGGTCCTGGCAGCTATAATAACTCTTACGGCAATCAGAATTTCAACGGTCAGCAGAGTAATTCAGGCCCTCAGTTCCAGAATCCTTCGTATCGAAATCAGTCCGCAACTAGACAGGATAGCAGTTACGGCAGTAGAATGCCGGATCAGGGAGCTGGCCGTTTAGATAACTTTAACCAGCCGGTTCCGAATTCAGGAGGCAGATTTGACAGTCAGTCAGGAAATCCTCAGGATAATGTGGCTAATGTTTGGTCTCAGGTGCCGATGGCACCTAATTCAAGGAGACCGGAGCCTTCTGTATCTGGCATTCCTGCAGACAACACAATCAGCAGTGCTGTAAACAGCGCAGCTTCAGCAACCGGCTCTTCCATCGAGGATGATGAGGATATACCGTTCTAAGCAGATATGCTGAGACTTTTATCTGATCGTGCAGTATAACCACGTCCTTTAGGGCGTGGATATAAGGCATAAAATTAGGTCTAACCATTTTCCCAACATAGATAGTCTCCGGTTTGTTGCGGGATCCGGCAGGCATCCGCTGCCTAAAGACAGTGGATGCTTTCAATGCTACGGCTCATGTATGTCTGCTGGGGCGGTTTAGTCCTTTGAGGTTTGATTTAGGCATTTTGTGATTCCTGTATGAGAGCCTGTTTTTTTGTCCCTCCCGTTCATTTTTCCGAGTCCATAGATGATTAGTAACAGAGAAAAAATTTACAGCTTTGCAGCAGAAAAGTACGGTGTAGAGCCTGAGTATTTGTGGAAAAGGTTTCCCGGATATGCAGTTTTGCGACGAAGCAGCAATTCCAAATGGTTTGCTATAATTATGGATGTTCCAAAATCCAGGCTTGGAATTTCGAATGACGCAGATCGTGTTGATATCATGAATGTTAAAATCGATGATTTTAATGATCTTGAGGCTCTTCTTTTCAAACCCGGAATACTCCGTGGCTACCATTCAGGCAGGGGAAACTGGATTTCTGTTCTTTTAGACGGTACCGTTGATTTTAAACTTATCTGCGACCTTCTGGATTCAAGTTACAGCGCTGTCGGACATAATTCAAAAAAGAGACGTACCTTTGCCAAGGAATGGCTGGTTCCGGCAAATCCCCGGTATTACGATGTAACTGGTGCCTTTGATTCTGAAAGCGAGATAGTCTGGAAGCAGGGGCGAGGGATCCTTACAGGAGACATTGTCTATCTTTATGCTGCATCTCCTGTTTCTGCAGTTCTTTTCAAGTGCGCTGTTTCCGAGATTAATATACCGTGCGATTATAAAAAAGGAAACATTGACGTCAAATCGTTAATGAGACTAAAACTTCTCAAGAAATATCCAGGAGATCTCTTTACCTTTGCCTTGTTGAAAAGTGAATACGGTGTAGGTACCATCAGGGGACCAAGGGGAGTCCCCCACAGACTCAGTGCGGCACTTGATCACTATGGCTGCTGTTAGGTTCAGGTCAGCCGAATTCACTAATCTATCAGACGGGATGATTTCCGTTTGATAGATATTACTACACACGAACACGAACGGTATGTCTATCTGGACGCTGTTCCCTTGCTTTCATCAATAAATCCCATTCCTACAGTGTGCACCGCGAATTTTGGATTTTCAACGATCATAAATCTTATTCTTTCGAAACTCTCTTGATTGTTCCGTTTGATTAAATACCTGTATGTAATAGTTTTTTCTTTTATCAGATTTTTTTGAATGTTCTCCGGATCGGTGAAATACAAAAAGCCTTCCCGGTATTCCTCTGTAACAAAATTGTGGGCATATCTTGTTATAGCTTCATGATAAGGAAAATGATCACCTTCCTTTAGAGTGCAGTTGGGATCATTGTGCGTGAGAAAGCAGATCCCGTTGTTTGTATCCATATTGATGTAATATATCCTGCAGCAGTCCTGAAACATGGTTTTAAGCAAAGTTTCAGTATGCTCTCTCAGACTGCCTGTATACTGTTTAAGGCTTTGCTTTACCTTGAAGACTCGCAGTCCCAGTTCCTGAATATCATCGTAGTTGTTTTTCAGGGAATCCTTGGCGTTGGGTATTATCTCATGGGTAATTTCATCCACATCTCTGGCAATTTCAGTCAGATCTTCTATCACTGTCCTCATTTCCCTTCGCATTTTTGATGTTATTACAATGATGAAAACGACCGCGATGAAAATTGCTGCCATGCTGTTTAAAAATATTGATTTAGTCTGTCTTGTAATCCAGGCGTCGTACCACTCGGCGTCAAAGTCCACGGCGACTATTCCGGCAACTTTTCCTTCTGAGTTGAAAACTGGACTGTAGGCGCTGTAAAAGGAACCCCATTTGTCAGTATATGATTCCTCATCTATGGACGCTATACCCTTGCTTGCTTTGTAAAGAGCTTCAGTATAGACGATCGGTTCTCCGAATATGCCAGGATCCTTGATTGTCGGATCGACTGAAAATACAAATTTTTTATCTTCCACTGCTTTTATACAGTATATATATCTAAGATCTATGTTTTCTTGGAAAAAAGCCAGGGTATCGTTTATTTTCTGATAGGGCGGAGTTCCCTTGTCCTCAGCTTTGAGTTTTTCCAGTACATCACCGTCTATCATATCAGCCGCCGTATTTGAAATATCCAGCATACGGTTGCTTATAAGAGTTTTTATGGTCTCTTTTGAATCATGAACAACAAATGATCCCAGAAATATATTTGTAATCAGAAGAATTGCCGATACTATAATCACAAGCTTGACAGTGATGCTTTGTTTTCGGGTATTCATAAATATGCTCCATTGCTGTCTGCTGTACAGACGAAAACAAGATTTGCTGTAACTTCTGTATTTGTGCCGGTTCGTGACAGATGCGCGACCCGGATATAACGTTCCGGTCGATATTTCATTGCGGCATACAGAAACGGGAATTTAAAACTACTAAACAATTTGAGATTTATCATTTCTCTGCATGGTGACAGAACTAGATCAGATCCCAGCTTACGGGAGTTCCCATTTTTACATCTTTGGTAACCTTTCTTCCCCTGACTATGTCAATGAATTCAGTGCTGAGTCCGAATCCCGGTCTAACGCTTCTTACGTCATTCATTCCTATTGTGTCACCAGCTTTTAAATCGCGGGTGAAGTACAGACTTCTTCTGTAGTGAACGGAATTTTTTTCCTCGTCTGTAATTCCGTATCTGACACATCCGAGTGCCTGGTAGACTGTTTTGCTTTCCCTTACAAGCATTGACATTTCTTCAGGTTCCATTGAAAACGCGGAATCTACTCCGCCAAGTGCTCTTGAATCTGTAAAATGTTTCTCTATTACCCTTCCTCCAAGAGGAATACTGGCCAGGGCTGCTCCTATTCCTAGAGTGTGATCAGAAATGCCAACTCTTGTTCCGAAGGTTTCTTTCATATGCTTTATTGTTAACAGGTTTGAATTGGCAGGCGAGGCCGGATAACTGCTTGTACATTTGAGAAGTGTTATATCACTGCAGCCTGCGCCGTACGCTGAATTTAGCATTCGGTCAATGTCGGAGATAGTCGCCATTCCTGTTGATACAATCATGGGCTTGCCTGTTGATGCAATGACTCTGATCAGAGGAAGATCCGTATTTTCAAATGATGCAACCTTGTAGCATGGGCAACCCAGATCTTCCAGAAATTCAACTGCCGACGGATCAAACGGGGTGCTGAAGCATTTGATACCCCGCTGTGCAGCTCTAAGGAATATTTCCTTGTGCCATTCCCATGGTGTATAGGCTTTGGAGTATAGTTTGTAGAGGGAAGTTCCCTGCCACAGACTGCTCTTGTCGGATATGAAGAAATCCCCGTCATCCACGTTGAGTGTTATTGTATCCGGTGTGTAGGTTTGAAGTTTGATCGCATTTACACCGCATTGCGCTGCCAAATCAACTATTTTCAGTGCTTTTTCAATTGAATGGTTGTGATTGCCGGACATTTCCGCAATAATGAAAGGTTCATCATTTTCGATAAAATTCATTTCTAATACCATATGTAACCGTTTTCCAAGACTATCATATACGTCATTTTGGAATAGATCCTTGATCTTTTTTCCAATCCTGGAAATTTATCTGATTGTGCCGTAAAACAACGTCCTTTAGGGCACGGATATAAGGCATAAAATTAGGTCCAACCTTTCCTGCTGACAGAATATTATTCTCGGAAGTTTCAGCATGAGCATCAGACTTTCTGACTTTTTAATAAGCAGATATAAAGACAAGCTGAAAGAGCGGTGACATCAGACGTAATGAGGTAAATTAAATGCTGCATTCATTAACGCTTAGAGAGGAATTTCCCGCACTCGGAGCAATGCCGAATTTGCGGAATCAAGGCTCTTTTGTAAATACAGCAGGCAATGTCGGTTCTGAAACGGTTAAAAGGTACGTAGATACAAAAAACTGACCGTGGTATCGGTATGAACAAATGCTTGTCAGCGGTCTGAGCTGACAAATATCTCATGAGATAAGGGAAATACAGGCCTGCGCTGAAAATCCGGAGTAAGCAATTCTCCGGGAGATCGTGCAAGTCGCTGTTCGCTATGCAGCGGTATGTGAAGCTGTAATCCCGTGACTTTGGCAGCGAGTAGTGTCAAACATCTAAAGTAACCATGTTTTTTGCTGAATAGATAAGTACAATGTGATAGAATCCAAACTATTGAACCAGGCAGAAAAAATAATTTTGATTTTTATCTGCAGCTGATCCTCAACCTCATAACGTAAATGTTTTTGATCCCTTTTTTGTGCAAGCAAAAAAAAAGTCTGAAGTCATGGGAGTTTTTATCAATCATGAAAAATGAATTAGCCTTGGAATTTTCTTGTGTAACAGAAGCTGCCGCTCTGGCTGCATATAAGTGGCTCGGTCGAGGTGATAAGAATCTGGCGGACAAGGCTGCGGTTGATGCAATGCGCTTTGTACTCGACAAGGTGAATATCAACGGAGAAATTGCCATTGGTGAAGGAGAAATTGATGAAGCTCCGGCTCTGTACATAGGTGAAAAGGTAGGTGCCGGCGGAGAGGCCATAGATATAGCAGTGGATCCGATTGATGGAACCAGAATGACCGCCATGGGGCAGGCCAATGCAGTATCTGTTCTTGCCGCTGCTGATCATAACGGTTTTCTTCATGCTCCTGATATGTACATGGAAAAACTGATAGTTGGCTATAAAGCCAAGGGTATCATCGATCTCGACCGTTCGCTTGAAAAGAATATAATCTCTGTGGCCAAGGTTCTGGATAAGAAACTTACCGATTTGACTGTAGTTACACTGCTCAAGCCGCGTCATGAGGAGGCGATTCGCATAATGCAGGATATGGGCGTAAGAGTTTTTGCGATTCCTGACGGTGATGTTGTTGCTTCAGTTCTTACATGTATGCCTGATAAAAATATAGATATGCTTTATGCCATAGGCGGCGCTCCTGAGGGAGTTATATCCGCAGCTCTTGTAAGAGCAATGGACGGTGATATGCAGGCAAGGCTTATACCCCGCAACAAAGTAAAGGGCAAGGGCGGAGATTCTGAAGAGACACTGAAAATAGCCCGGAGTGAAATAGAGCGATGTGAGAAGCTTGGAATTGATGTGGAACATACTTTGGCACTTGAGGATATGGCCAAAACTGATGAGATGATTGTATCAATTACAGGTGTTACAAAGGGTGATTTGCTTGATGGTGTATCCCGAGACGGAGACCTTGCTCAAACCGAAACTCTTTTGATCCGCGGTAATTCACGGACAGTTCGCCGTATTCGTTCTACTCATTTCCTCAGCATGAGATCCGAAGAACTTAGGAAGATTATTCTCTGATGGATGAGATTGTCAAGGAAGTACGTATTGATAAGTGGCTATGGGCGGCAAGGTTTTATAAAACCCGATCCATAGCAAAGACCATGATTGAAACCGGCAAGGTTTTGTATAACCGCCAGAGAGTTAAGACATCACGTATTGTTGAAATTGGCGCGGTAATAACTCTCAGACAGGGATTCGACATGAAGACTGTTGTGGTTCGTGCCCTGTCGGAGGAGCGCAGATGCTTCAAAGAGGCGTCTGTTTTATATGAGGAAACGGCTGAAAGCATTGCTTTAAGAGAGAAAACGGCTGAAGCCAGAAGACTTAATGCTCTGTTCTCGCCTCACCCTGAGGAAAAACCGGATAAAAAGCAGCGTCGAGAACTGCTTAAACTGAAGAACAGTTTTGGAGAATTATAATGAATCTTCCCAGCACGCATGATCAGTTAAACAGATTTTTATTTGATGATCTGGCTGTACGCGGTGAAATTGTGCAGCTTCATGATGTATATAAGGAACTGTTTCATAGTAAAAAATACCCGCTGAGCATTAAAAAAATTCTTGCCCAGCTGACAATGATTTGCAATCTTCTGACTGTTAACATGAAGATTGAAGGTGATGTTACAGTGGAAATCCGCGGTGACGGTCTTCTGCGTTATGCTTCCGTTAACAGTGACAGTAAGTTGAATTTCAGGGGAATTGCAAGACACAATATTTCAGATCCTGATTCCGACTGCAGCTTCAGAGAACTTGTGGGGACAAATTCAATTCTTCTGATAACTGTTCATCCGGCTACGTCAGATCCGTATCAGGGTATTGTGGAGGTGACTGGCTACAGTCTTTCCGAGACGCTTGAAAACTATTTTCTGAGATCAGAGCAGATAGAGACAAAAATCATGCTTGAAATTCAGATATCTGATGATGAATGCTTCGGAGGCGGTATTATTCTGCAGGCTATGCCGAAGCCTGATTCAACTCATGATGATGATTTTAATACAGTATCTCATCTTCTAAATACTCTTACCAAGGATGAACTGCTTTATCTTGAGTCAGATGAAATCCTTTTCCGGCTTTTCAATCAGTTTGCTGTCCGTCTGTTTAATGCTATGCCTGTTTCCTACAAATGTGCATGTACCAGAGAAAAATGCCTTGTTGCCCTTGAACAGATGGGAGCAGAGGAAATAGCAAGAGCTCTTAAGGAATCTGAACATAATGCCATAATGATGACATGTGCCCAGTGTGGAAAGAAGTATACTTTTGATGCCAGGGAAATAAAGGATTTTATGAGTAAGAGACCGAAGTAGAAAATTTATTCAAAGAAAAATTAAGGTCCGGATATTCCGGACCTTTCTGATCATATTCCGGGGCGGGTATGTTTATTCTCCGCTTCCTTTCTTGACCGTTTCTGTTTCCTGAACTTTCTCGCCACCTTGAAGCTGTTTGCCGGGATCTATGTTTCCAAGGTAGTCAGGAAGATTTAGTCCTGCCATTTTGGCGACATCGTGAAGCGGAGGCAGACTCTTAATCATGTTTGACATGAAATCGGCAGTTGCGGTTTTATCACCGTTTTTACCGGATCCCTGATCCCATACTGTGAGTTTGTCAATCTTGATGTTGCGGATAGCCTCAGTCTGCAGTTCAACAAGACTGTTGAGTTTCTCAATTATGAGCAGTGTCGCTGCTGAACTTACGTCATTTCCGGTGCTTCTTACCAGGTCCATGTAACCTGCGGCCTTAGCTTCAAGAAGAGCCTTCTGACCGTTGGCCTCTGCATTGTATTTGAGCAGTATTGCATCAGCCTCGCCTTTGGCTTTGATGGCAATGGCGTCGGCCTCACCTTTTGCTTCCTGTCTTGCTTTTTCAGCGAATGCTTCTGCATCGATGATTATCTTCTGCTTATCGATTTCCTGCTTGGCGATCTGATCGGCGTTAAGACGCTGCTTTTCAGCATTGTACTGAGCCTTTTGAATTTCAACTTCGGCTTCACGCTGTGCAACCTCGGATTTTCTGAAAGCATCAGCCTCGATAACTTTTAGTTCGGCATTGGATTTTGCAATGGTCTGCTTGGCGGTATTTTCACCCTGTATGGCCAGGGATTCCTGATCTGCAACATAGCAGCGCTGATTGGCCTCGGCTTCCTTTATGCCCTTCAGTGCTTCCGCCTGGTTTTTGGCAACCTGAATGTCTTTGTCTCGGTTTGCTTCTGACTGACCGATGGAACCCAGCTTTTCCTGAAGTGCAACGTCGATCTTCGCTTTATTAACAGCTTCTGCTGCTGCTTTTTTTCCGATGCTTGAGATGTAGTCGGCTTCATCAGTAATATCTGTTATGTTCACGTTTATCAGCTTCAGACCGATTTTATTGAGTTCCGGCTCCACATTAGCCATTATATTCGATTGAAATTCTTCTCGGTTGCCGTTGATTTTTTCGATGGTAAGAGAAGCTACAGTCAGACGCAGCTGGCCTATAATAATATTTCTGGCAAGTTCTTCAATTTCATTGCTGGACAGATGCAGCAGACTGTCAGCGGCATTTTCGATTATTCCGTCATCCGGTGATATCTGAACAGTAAAGCTTGAAGGTACGTTGATACGGATATTCTGAAGTGACAGCGCTCCGGTGAGAGGAATTGATATGGTCATAGGAGTCAGACTCATATATGCGTAGTTCTGGATCACTGGCCAGACAAAAGTTCCACCGCCGTGCAGACACTTTGATGATTTGCCCTTACCGATCATTCCGTAAACTACAAGGATCTGGTTTGATGGGCATTTGCGGTATCTGTTGACAAAGAAAATTATCAAAAAAATAATCAGGCATGTGAAAAAGCATAGTCCTATGATTGGAAGCATGATTTGTTTTCCTTATTATTATCTACTTTCAAAGGTTCGAAGCGGCATCAATGCCGCCATTTTACAATATGTCTTTTTTTCGTACAGGGAGTCCCAACACCGGAATCACTGTTCTTTCCTGTCCTCCAGTTTAAATCTGGTCACCACAAGGCAGGAACTGCTGACGGACGTGACGGCTACCTTTGTTCCTGTAGGTATTTCTTCAGAGTCCTCAGTCATTGCTGAAAGAATTTTTTTTCTGTCCTGAATGGTAATTTCCACCTGTCCCTTGCCTCCTACAGGAATTTTTAGATACACCGTTGCTGTCTGTCCTACAGCATTGCTCAGCTGAACGTTGCCGGAGGTCTGAAGTTTAAGCATGGCTCTCATTATGAACTGGATCAGCAGTGACGCCACGCCGCCAGCAAGAATGAATAAAATCAGCGAAACTATGCTGCTGTTGAAAATAGAATGGGACCACATGCCGATGCAGCCGCCGGTAAACAGAAAAGCAGAAATCGAGAAGAGTGAAAAAAAGCGGAATGCATAGTCGGATGTACCAAGATCCTGGACTATTCCTTCAGCCGGACCATCAATTCCGCCTCCTACTGTCGAAATTATAATTTCGGCAAGAAACAGTAAACCGCCTCCTATCATTGAAGCAAGAAAGCAAGTCTGCAGTACGCTTAATTCATCCAGATAGGCAAAGAAAGAATCTATCATTATTTCTCCCTCATAAGAAACTTAATCATTGTAACGCAACCTCATTATGGCAAGCCGGTATGCTGTTAAATTCAGTGAAAATCTGAAGATATGGAGTTGCGGTTCGCGGTGTTTAAGTGTGAGAACTGAATTCCAAAGTCCTCTGCGTATAACGATTATAGCCAAACTGGAGAATTTATGCCAAGAACAGCACCCTGGATTATTTTTACATTCTGCAGAAGTCGGGGAATTCACGCTTTAAAAACTGCTGCACAGCGAACTGTGTCTTACACGATTTCATGGGAACAGCCCACTCCAGCCTTTCGGTGCAGGTTATATTTCCGTATGTCCTGCGGTATCTGTCAGTTCAGACTGATGCCGGGCCGTTATTCAGAAGGCTATGTTAAAGAAAAGTACTGCTCTTAACTTAAACATGTAAAGAGTAATCACAATTAAGGTGTTTTGATGTAAAAACCAAAGCATCGTTAACTATGAACTTTCTTAATGGATTAGCCGCCTCAACTATTCCTGAATTAATGCCATTAACATTAAATATCGTTTTTTGATTCTATTTACCTTATGTGCTGTGCTTCTGCCTCATTTCAAAAAAAGGTGTAAAAATCAGACGGTTAGCCATAGGTAACTATCTGATTTTATTATTTATTTCACATAATGGAAGTAAATGGATCTCTATTTTTACATTATGCTGATATAAATGAAAAAACGGATCTCTGTGTTTAAATTAACTTTAGGTATCGAGGACTCAAAGGTGGTCCAAGGGGTGTAGATGGACAGTATAGAAAAAGAGCAGAAAGAGCTGGTGGCTTTTGTTGCCTGTAATGGTCATGCATCTGTTTCAGCAGGATTTGCTGCGTGCAAATCCTGTGCCGAGGCTGTGGAAACAGGTTTCAGGCGGGGAGACTGCAGAAGCGGATGTGTCGGAATTGGATCCTGCGTTTCCGTGTGTAAGCAGGGTGCTCTTAAACTTCAAAACGGTCATATTGTTGTGGATAGGGATTTGTGCAACGGTTGCGGAGACTGTGCTGCAAAGGGAGTATGTCCACAGCATGTGATAAAAATGATCCCCCGGAATGCAACTAATTTCATTCCTTGTTCTTCAACAGAGGAGGATGAGGAGACTGTTCGCAACACCTGCGGTTACGGATGTATAGCATGTGGTGAATGTGAGAGAGCCTGTCCGGTTGGTGCTGTCAGCATTGTAAACAATCACGCTGTAATCGACTATGACAAATGTGTGGGCTGCAGCGCCTGCATGATTAAATGCAAAAAGAAAATTATTATTGATTCACTCCATGATCTTACCAAACTCAAAGATAAGGTTGCATTTGTACGTTGCAGCGGAGGAAGCAAGGCACAGGGCGTGTTTAAGAGTCTTGGTGTTGCCGACTGCCATGAAGCCATGAAGGTTGATCATAAGGAGCATAGCTTATGTACTTCAGGATGCTGCGGTCTGGGATCCTGCACCAAGGTCTGCAGATTCGGGGCAATCAGCATAGTTAATGGTACTGCATACGTGGATCCGGAAAAATGTGTAGGTTGCAGGGATTGTATCCGTGAATGTCCGAAGAAGATTATCAGTATAGTACCTTTCAAGGGTGTAAAGCAGGTACCTTGTGCCAGCAAGGCTGACTACTATGATAAGGCACAGGTCTGCGATTCGGGATGCACAGCCTGCGGGGACTGCGTGGAAAACTGCCCTAATGGAGCAATATACATGAAAGAGATGCATGCTGTGATAGATGCCGATGTTTGTGTTAACTGCAAAGTTTGCCAGTATGTGTGCGGAAGAAACGTTATCAGAGAAATGAATATTCCGGCCGAGGTTGAACTTCAGAGAGCTGCACTTGAACGCATTCAGATGAGAATGGAAGAGGAGGAATAATCATGATAGATCGCAAGATTAAAACAATGGATGGCAATACGGCGGCGGCACATGTTGCCTATGCATTTTCTGAAGTGTCCGCTATCTATCCGATCACTCCTTCGTCACCGATGGCGGAAAGTATGGATGAGTGGGTGTCCCAGGGCAGACTCAATATTTTCGGTGAAAAAGTAAAAATTGTGGAAATGGAGTCAGAGGCCGGTGCTGCCGGAGCTGTACACGGTTCGATTACAGCCGGATCATATACCACAACTTTTACAGCTTCGCAGGGTTTGTTGCTTATGATTCCGAATATGTACAAACTGGCGGGTGAGCAGGTTCCTGTTGTGTTTCATGTTGCTGCACGAGCTTTAGCTTCCCATGCTCTGTCGATTTTCGGTGATCATTCTGATGTTATGTCATGTCGTCAGACCGGCTTTGCTATGCTGTGCTCCAATAATGTCCAGCAGGTTATGGATCTTTCTGCTGTAGCGCATCTGGCAACTATTGCCGGAAAGATTCCTATGATGCACTTCTTTGACGGTTTCAGAACGTCGCATGAGTATCAGAAGATAAAAGTGTGGGATTACGAAACTCTCAAATCAATGGTTGATTTTGACAAGGTTTGGGAATTTAGAAAAAATGCTCTGAATCCTAATCATCCTCACTGTATGGGAAGTGCTGAACAGCCGGAGACATTTTTCCAGCACCGCGAAGCTTCAAACAGTGCATACATTTCAACTGTCAGTACCGTGGTTGAGTACATGAACAGGATAAATGCCGCCATCGGTACCGACTACAGACCGTTTAATTATTACGGTGCGCCGGATGCCCAGGAAATCATCGTTGCTATGGGATCGGTTTGTGATGCAGCCGAGGAGGTGGTGGATTATCTTAATTCATCCGGCAAGAAGGTTGGTATTGTTGAAGTTCATCTGTACAGACCTTTCTCTGCAGAGCATCTGGTTTCAGTTATACCAGATTCAGTGAAGAAGATTGCTGTTCTTGATCGGACAAAGGAGCCTGGCTCAATTGGTGAACCGCTGTTCCTCGATGTTGTTGCTGCTTTAAAGGGTACCAAACTTGACGGTGCAAGAGTTGTAGGCGGTCGCTACGGACTTGGTTCGAAGGATGTTCAGCCTGGTGATATTCTGGCAGTATATGAAAATCTGTGGAGCGAGAATCCTAAGAAGGAATTTACCCTTTCCATAAATGATGATGTTACGCATTTATCCATTGCAGGCTCCTCTAATCCTGATGTTGCTCCGAAGGGGACACATGCATGCAAGTTCTGGGGACTCGGTGCTGACGGAACGGTTGGTGCAAATAAGAACAGCGTGAAGATTATTGGAGACCATACTGACAAGTATGTACAGGCCTATTTCCAGTATGACTCTAAAAAATCGGGAGGCGTGACTATATCTCATCTCCGCTTTGGTGACAATCCGATAAAGTCGTCCTACTACGTCAAACAGGCTAATTTTGTTGCCTGTCATAACAGTTCTTACCTGCGCAAGTATGATATGGTCGAGGATGTTAAGCCGGGAGGTTATTTCCTTCTCAACTGTTCATGGAATGACGAGGAACTTGACAGGTATCTTCCGGGAAAGGTTAAGCGCTATATAGCGAATAACAATGTCAGGTTTTATACATGCGATGCTGTTTCAATAGCAAAGAAAATCGGACTCGGTGCAAGGCGTACAAATACCGTGCTTCAGGCCGCGTTTTTTAAACTTGCTGAAATAATACCTATCGATGATGCTGTCAGGTACATGAAGGATGCCATAGAACACACGTATGCCAAGAAGGGACAGAACATAGTTGATATGAACAATGCCGCTGTGGATGAGGGCGTAAAAAATGTTCATCAGGTGGTGATCCCTGAATCCTGGAAGAATTGTGCCGATGATGAATCACGTCCGAAACTGCAGGGAAGAGATAAACTTCATACAGATTATCTTAATGATATTCTTGTTCCGACAAACACTATGAACGGTGATTTTATTCCTGTATCGAAGTTCCTGCCTACCGTTAACGGAATGATACCTTCCGGTACTGCGGCCTTTGAAAAGAGAGATATTGCTGCAGATCTTCCGGTTTGGAACCGTCACAATTGCATGCAGTGCAACTGGTGTTCGCTTGTCTGTCCGCATGGTGCTATCCGTCCGTTTGTGATTTCAGCGGCTGATGCTGTAAATTATCCGGAAGCTGTGCCTATGAAGGATTCTCCGGATAAGTACTTTATCGTGGCTGTGTCTGTAAAGGACTGTACCGGATGCGGATCTTGCGCCAGTGTCTGCCCTGCTCACAACAAGGCGCTTTCTATGACTGTATCTACAGAGGATGCAGTCGAGTCGCGTCAGAATATGTTTGACAGACTTTTTGCCGGAAAGAAGTATGTGAAGGAGATTGCCTTCAAAGATATTACAGTCAAGAACTCCCAGTTCAGACAGCCGCTTCTTGAATTTTCCGGTGCGTGTCCGGGATGCGGTGAGTCACCTTATGCAAAACTGGTAACTCAGCTTTTCGGTTCGAGAATGTTTATTGCAAATGCCACAGGATGTTCTTCAATCTGGGGCTGCAGCGCTCCGTCAACACCGTATACCGTGGGTGAAGACGGCAGAGGTCCTGCATGGGCGAACTCTTTGTTTGAAGACAATGCCGAGTTTGGCCTGGGCATGAGGGTGTCTGTTAATGCGAGACGGCAGGAGCTGAAGACTGCTGCCGGAGCGCTCAGCGGTGATCTGCAGATCCTGGGTAAGCGCTGGATTGCGAATATGGATAATGCTGAATTATCCGAGGTTTACGGAAAAGAACTCCTGAATAAGTGTAAAGAGGTTCAGGCCGGTGATCAAAACGCGGACTTTATTGTGAGGAATGCGGATTTGCTCGGTAAACCTTCAATGTGGATATTCGGCGGCGACGGATGGGCCTACGATATCGGTTACGGCGGACTGGATCATGTGCTGGCATCCGGTGAGAATGTTAATGTTCTGGTTTTTGATACAGAGGTTTATTCAAACACCGGCGGTCAGGCGTCAAAGGCAACGCAGCTTGGAGCTATAGCTAAATTTGCAGCTTCCGGAAAGATGGTAAAGAAGAAGGATCTGGCTCAGATGGCCATGGCTTATGGCACTGTTTATGTTGCACAGATTGCCATGGGTGCAAATCCTGCTCAGACTCTTAAGGCACTCAAGGAGGCAGAGCGGTATAACGGTCCTTCTCTCATCATAGCCTATGCGCCATGTATCAATCATGGTGTTAAGGCCGGCATGAATAATTCAATGCTGGAAATGCAGCGTGCTGTAAGAGCGGGATACTGGCATCTTCTCAGATATAATCCGGATCTTGTGCAGCAGGGTAAAAATCCTCTGTCTCTCGACAGTTTGAAACCGACTGAGGATTATCAGAAGTTCTTAATGGGAGAAGTTCGTTATAACTCTCTTAAACTTAAGTATCCTGACAGAGCTGAAGAGATCTTTAAAGCATCCGAGAAGACTGCATTGGATCGTTATGAGACTCTTGTAAATCGTAAGAATAGTATGGAGCCAAGAAAATGATAAATTTTACCAGAAAAAGAACTCAAATGCCTCAGCAGAGCGTGGTTCAGCGTCGTACTAGTTTTACTGAGTCACAGATCGGTTATACCGAAGAGATGGCAATATGCGAGGCTATGCGCTGCCTTAAGTGCCGCGAACATCCTTGTATGACCAAAGGCTGTCCGGTTCATAACTATATTCCGGCTTTTATTGATTGCATTTGTGAAGGTCGGTTTGAGGATGCCTACAATATACTAAGCACCACAACCTGTCTTCCCGCTGTCTGCGGTCGTGTATGTCCTCATGAGGAGCAGTGCGAGGGAAATTGTGTTCGTAGTATAAAGGGGCAGAGTGTTGCCATTGGAGCGCTTGAACGTTTTGTAGCTGACTGGCACAGGGAACACTGCACAGAGTCTGCTGATCAAGAAACTGCAAAAAATGGTAAGCGGATTGCTGTGGTTGGTGCAGGGCCGGCAGGTCTTGCTGCAGCCGGCGATCTGGCGTCATTGGGATATGACGTTACTGTTTTTGAAAAGACTGATGTCATAGGCGGTGTTTTGGCGTATGGCATACCGGAGTTCAGACTTCCAAAGGCTATCGTTCGCCATGAAATACAGAAGTTACAGGCTCGAAAGGTGAACTTTGAACTTGGCAAATCTCTTGGTAAAGACTTTTCACTGGATGATTTGCAGGGTAAGTTTGATGCGGTATTTATCGGCGTAGGAGCAGGAGTTGCCCAGACAATGAACATACCGGGTGAGGATCTTAACGGATGCTATCTTGCACAGGATTTTCTTAATACTATAAATCTGAAGCAGGATGGCGGGCTGCAGTTTCCTAAGTACCGGAAAATAGCCATTGTAGGCGGAGGCAATGTTGCGATGGATGCCTGTCGCAGTGCTGTAAGAACGGGTGCCGACAAGGTGATGATCGTATATCGCCGCTCTGAAGCAGAAATGCCGGCATATGAAGGCGAAATCGAGGAATCAAGAGAAGAAGGTGTGGAGTTTATATTCCTGACAAAACCGATCAAAATTCTTGGAACTGATGGAAAAGTAACCGGACTTGAATGTATAAGAACCAAACTTGGTGAAGATGATTCGCGCGGTTACCGCAAACCGGTAGATATTCCTGGAACGGAGCATATTATTGATGCAGATTGCGTCATTATGGCGGTAGGTAACAGTGCCGATGAGGAGCTGGTTAATAAATGCGGTTTGAAATGTGATCGCAAAGGTCGTCTGGAGGTGGATCCGGAAACATGCGAAACCTCGCGACCTGGTGTTTATGCCGGAGGCGACGCTGTTACAGGACCTCTTACGGTTATTAGCGCCATGGGTGCAGGACGCCGTGCTGCCGTAGCTATACATAAAAAATTAAGCGGAAGTTGATATTACCCGTAATACCGGCAAAAGGGAGAACTTGATGTTCTCCTTTTTTGGCTCTTTAGAAAATCGAGATGGAAATATCCAGGATGATTTATTCCAAATAAGCAGATTTCTCCGACATGGAGTAATTATCCGCTGGAGATCGAAATAAACCCCGTTGCTGTTATGTCATTCTCTAATCAGCTGATATTCGAGGTTTTGTGTCCGTATAGTTATCTGTGTTACCTATGAAATGCAATTTCTACCGGATGGAATACTCCGAGCCAATGTTCAAGGTCTGATCAGCGTCGTTATAAATGAAATTTGCAAAGCTCCCCTTTTTTATTGAACAGTAGTGTTTGGTGAAGATAGCAGGATGTATTTAAAGTTTTTTTCTGAAGACTCAGGATCCAACAATGGCGGCTTTTTTATTTTAATCGGCTTCTCTTTTTTAGGAAAATGTAATCTTTCATTTGCTAAAATGGTGTTAACATTCAAATATATATAGTTATTTAGGAGCAGTGATGGCTTTGATTACCAGAGTAGAAGGTTCAGGACCGGATCTGGTTTTAATTCACGGGTGGGGTATCTGCAGTGTCGCCTTTGAATCAGTTCTTCCTTTTTTGACTCCATTTTTCAGAGTTCATTTGATTGATCTTCCTGGTTATGGAGACAACATTGATATAGGCGCTGAAATTAAGACTATAGATCAGCTGGTCGATGAAATACACGGGAGCATACCGAAAAACTCTTGCGTTCTGGGATGGTCACTAGGTGGACTGATAGCGATGTATTATGCTGTCAGGTTCAGTGCTGATATCAGTTCTTACATTACAGTGTGTTCGTCTCCGTGTTTTTGCGAGGAACTGAGTGAATTTGATCAGCATGATCAGATTTGGCCGGGTGTTGAGCGCCGGATTTTAAAGGCCTTTATGAGACTTGTTAAGCCTAAAAACAAGGATGAGGTATGTGATCATTTTCTTGCCATGCAGGCTATGGGAAGTCCGTCCATTCGTCATGACATTCGCTGTTTGAGAAAAGCTATCGCGGCGAAACCCAAACCGCTGTACGAAGGACTTCAGTTCGGATTGAATTTGCTTAATCAGCTTGATTTAAGAGAGTCATGCAGGAATCTAAAAATTCCGTCCCTTCATATTTTTGGAGATTCAGACAGAATTGTATCGGCAGAGGTCGCTGCATATTGGAATTCCATACCATCTGCAAAGGTTGTAATTTTCAAAAAGACCTCCCATAATCCGTTTCTTTCGGATCCTGAAGAATTTGCAAAAGTTCTTCATAAGTTTACATCTTCACTGCATAATATTTGATATCCTCCCCCTGCCTGAAGGCAGGGGGCATACCAGATCCTGGCTTTCAGCAAAACTCTGTTGGAAGCAGCACCGGTTTTGAAGTTTCATCTCAACTGTTGCAGCGTCTGTGCTTGAGCTGCCTGTAATTAATTTTCCTGCTGATTCTGGGTTCGCCGCACTTCGTTACAGCACTATGATTCACCTCATACGTACTCCCTTTTTTATAGGCGAATTGAGCCCAACACAACTTTAAAATCGATTTACGAAGATACGAAGAGGTAAGGTAACCTCTTATGACTTACGGTACGTTTCAAGCCTGATTTTGCAAAACCGTCTGCTTTTATAACTTGTTCATATAGGAAGAAGTTTTACGCTGCGATCCGATAGAAGATTTTGAATATTTTGATCGATTTATCCTTGCTTTTTTTTATATTTGATCAATACTGAATAATAGGATTGGTATCTTATTTGAGGTCATTTATGCAGGTTTCTGGAAGTTCTTTTAGTTATGGTATGCTATCAAACGCATATAAAGCCGTGTCCAGAGGTCTGGAAACTACGGACAAAACTGCAGAGAATATAGCCTCAGGATCCGTTCTTGATGATGATATGAGTGTGTCTGATATCGTTTCCCTGAAGGAAGGGGAGATTCAAGCACAGGCGGGAGCTAAACTTCTTGATGTATACGACAAGACACTGGGAAGTATTATAGATATCGAGGTTTAGGTGTTATGAATATAGTAGCTACATATCCTAACATTCCAGCACTTAATCTTAATGTGCCGACCGAGTCGGCGCAGCGTGATGCTGCTGTACGTCAGGTTGTGCCTGCTGCCGCCCAGACATTTACATCTTCCAATGAGAATGAAGTAGGTTCGCAGAGAGAGAAAGAGAAATCCTCTGAAACCAAGTATCATGGTCATGAATTCGGTCAGGACGCTGATGTAGAGGATGTAACCTACTCTTCCATAGTTCACTCCCGCAGTGGTCATCATGAAAAGGAAGGTAACGGTGAATCATCTTCTGAGTCTAAGAATGACGGCAAAGGAAACATTGGTAGTGACAGCAAGAAGGTAAATGGCGAGGAACTTACTGACGAGGAAGAGGCTAAGGTTAGAGAACTCAAGGCCAGAGATAAGGAAGTCAGGGTTCATGAGCAGCAGCATAAGGCTGCAGGCGGGCAGTACGCTTCTCAGCCGTCATATACTAAAGAGACAGGTCCTGACGGACGTGAGTATATTGTTGACGGAAAAGTAGATATTTCGATTTCCGAAGAATCAACGCCGGAGAAGACTGTTGCAAAAATGAAGCAGGTTTACGCAGCAGCACTGGCACCAGCTGAACCTTCGGCACAGGATCGTAAAGTCGCTGCGGAAGCTAAATCCAAGCAGCATGAGGCTGAAATGAAGATCAGTAAGGAGAAGTCGGGATCCACTACTGATGAAGATTCCGGAAAGGAATCTGTTTCTGAGACAGCAGACAGCAGTGAACTTTCAAGCAGAATGCAGCGGAGAAATATTGCTATATCTCATCGTTATAACTCTTCATGGAGTCCGTTTAAATCATCTGTACAGGCTTATGCATAACGTTTTTTTTACCCGCGATCATACTGGCACCTTAAGGTGCCTTTCTTAATTTGGAGACAGATGAAATTTACAGTCTGGTGATTTCATTGCTTGTAATGTCTTCCTTATACCAGTCTTCCTTCTGATATGAAATTTTAGTTACATACCACACAAGAATGCCTTGCGGTGCATGAACTTTTACTTCATCGTCCACCTGATGATGGAGCAGTGCTTTTGCAAGAGGACTGTCTACAGATATATAGTCCGTCCGTCCGTATATTTCTTCTGAACCGACAATCCTTACTGTTTTAACTGCACCCTCGTCATTTTCTATTTCAACATATGCACCGAAGTATATTGTGCCGTCCTGCTGCGGGTTGTAGTCAACAACTTTTGCCCTATCGAAAACCATCGCCAGGTGATGAATGCGATTATCTATCTGTCTAAGATAACGCTTGTTGTATTGGTAGTCTGCGTTCTCAGATCTATCCCCAAGACTGGCCGCCCATGAAACTTTTTCTGTAATTTCAGGACGAAGCTTTGTCCATAGATAATTAAACTCTTCCTTAAGTTTATTATATCCCTCGCGGGTAATAATCATGGTAGGCATAGATTCTCCATAGATAAAAAGCCCCATATCAGATATGGAGCTTTATGTTTAACAAATCTTATGATTACAAATCAGGGTCTGTTACAGCTTTGGACCTGCAGCTACGAGAGACTTGCCGAGATCGTTGCCCTCAAACTTCTTAAAGTTCTTGATGAAACGCTGAGCAAGATCCTTCGCCTTCTCTTCCCACTGTGACTTGTCACTGTAGGTATCGCGAGGATCAAGAATAGCAGGATCAACACCTGGAAGTGCTGTAGGAACAGTGAAACCGAACATTGGGATCTGCTTGGTTTCAGCCTTGTCGATTGAACCGTCAAGGATTGCATCGATTATGCCACGGGTATCCTTGATTGAAATACGCTTGCCGGTTCCGTTCCAGCCGGTGTTAACCAGGTATGCTGTTGCACCTGACTTCTTCATCTTCTTAACCAGTTCTTCACCGTACTTGGTTGGATGGAGAGAAAGGAATGCTGCACCGAAACATGCAGAGAAGGTTGGAGTAGGTTCGGTGATGCCACGCTCTGTACCAGCAAGCTTAGCGGTAAAACCGGAAAGGAAGTAGTACTGGGTCTGTTCTGGAGTGAGAATAGAAACAGGAGGAAGAACACCGAATGCATCAGCAGAAAGGAAGATAACCTTGCGTGCAGGACCTGCTTTTGATACTGGCTTAACAATGTTCTCAATGTGGTAGATTGGATAGGAAACACGGGTGTTTTCAGTTACTGACTTATCAGCAAAATCAATCTTGCCGTTTGCGTCAACGGTTACGTTCTCGAGGAGAGCGTCGCGCTTGATTGCATTCCAGATGTCTGGCTCATTTTCCTTGGACAGGTTGATAACCTTAGCATAGCAACCGCCTTCGAAATTGAATACTCCGTCATCATCCCAACCGTGCTCGTCATCACCGATAAGCATACGCTTTGGATCAGTTGAAAGAGTTGTCTTACCAGTTCCGGACAGACCAAAGAAAATAGCTGTCTCATCCTTTTCATTGGTGTTGGCAGAGCAGTGCATTGCAGCCATACCCTTGAGAGGAAGCAGATAGTTCATGTATGAGAACATACCTTTCTTCATTTCACCGCCGTACCAGGTGTTGATGATAATCTGTACTTTCTTTGTAAGGTTAAATACTACCGCTGTTTCAGAGTTAAGACCGAGTTCCTTGTAGTTTTCTACCTTTGCCTTTGATGCATTGAGAACTACAAAATCTGGTTCACCGAAGTTTTCGAGTTCTTCAGCGGTTGGACGGATAAACATATTCTTTACGAAGTGAGCCTGCCATGCAACTTCCATTACAAAACGGATCTTGAGACGGGTTGTAGGGTTTGCACCGCAGAACGCGTCAACTACATATAATTTCTTGTTTGAAAGTTCTTTGGCTGCAATCTTTTCAAGCTCATTCCATGTTTCTGGAGTTACAGGCTTGTTATCATTCTTATATTCTTCTGATGTCCACCAGATGGTGTCTTTTGTAACATCGTCTTTAACCCAGAACTTATCCTTTGGTGAACGGCCGGTGTAAACGCCAGTCATAACGTTCACAGCTCCCATTTCGGTAACCTGACCCTTATCAAAGCCAGTCAGTGAAGGATCTGTTTCATCCTTGAAAAGCTGTTCGTAGGAAGGGTTGTAAACAATTTCAGTAGCACCGGTAATACCGTATTTTTCAAGGTCTAAATTTGGCATTGTTTAATCTCCATAACAAAAAAAATCATTAATAGACTAGGTGTAATTGTATATGATTTTTACATTTTAGTCTAATATGCAGACGCAAGATTTAATTTTTTGTTACTTTCGTTTGTTCTCATTGTTGTCTGAGAGATGTTATTAATTTGTTGATTTGATATACCTGTTGCTATATTGTTGTGTAGTGATTTAAATGTCATTAGGTTTCGGCAAGGACTTCAGTTTCAAGAATTTGAATTTTCTCCGCCGAGGTTTGTTTTGCGTTGATCTTATGATAAGGGACGGCATCATTTATGTGATGCTGTATCAACATGATACTGATTACTGAAAAAGCTCAAGAAAAATATAAGCAACTGTTGGCTCAGAAGGACAAAAATACAAATATTCGTATTTTTGTGGAACGTCCTGGAACTCCTGAAGCGGAATGCGGCATGTCCTTTTGTCCCCGCAACATGTATGATTTGGCTGATCTTGTTTATGAATGCAACGGATTCAAAGTTATAATCGACCCTATTTCGGATCCATATCTGTCTGATGCTGTTGTTGATGTGAAGAATGATGAGTTTACCTTGAAGGCCCCGAGCATTTCGCTCAACAGGCTGGATCCGTCAATTCCTCTGGTTAAGCGTATAGAATTTGTTATAGCAACTGAAGTAAATCCGGGTATAGCTACTCATGGCGGTGCTATCGAGGTACTGAAATATCTTGAGGATAAATCTGAACTGTGGGTGAAATTCAAGGGGGGCTGTGTTGGCTGTGCATCTGTGGGAATTACCATAAAGGACGCTCTTTGTAGAAAACTTACGCAGAGATTCCCTGATGTCAGAATAAGCGTGGTCGACAAGACAGATCACGAGGTTACTGATACCACCTACAAGGGCTGAGATCTCTGATAAATATTTAAAAGAATCCAAAAATCACTGCATGAAAGTTGGACAAGACTGAACTTTATGATTGTCGCAACTTCCTTGGAGCTGACTTCATTCTTTGATTTATGCTTTTTAGAACGTTAATCCAGACCGTTCTGGAATGCTATTTCTTTCTGCACTTATAAGGAGATGCCTTACTGCCGTCTCCTATGCACTCTATTTCTTCTGTTCTTAAACGGATAACCGGTCTTACGGTTGCAAGGGATGATACAGTTTGAGGTGTAACCTGCATATCACTGATGCTGGAGTAATTAGGTGACGAATGAACCATGCACACGGTATAAGCCAGCATGCCGCAAGGTGTTCTTGTCCACCATCCGTTATCAGCCTGACTGTCATCGTCGGAGGCTCTTGCATAGTCATACTGACTTTGCAGATTAAGGTTCCTTGAGGAATAAATATGACTTATTTCCTCAATTGACGGTAAAGACACCCGTTCTTTTACTTCGTTATAGTAAAAATTACGGAAGTTGACTGCTTTATACATTCTGAGCATGAGGGTCATATTGTTTTCTGTTACCGTGTCCGCATCAGGAAACAATTTGATGGATTTCCAAAGTACTGCGCTTGAGTCGTTTCTGTTTTGTGCCTTATGAACATTGTTTGCCGTAACAAGATATCTTACAGTAACAGGTTTGAGCATCGATATTTCTTCCTGAGAAAAACCTGTAAGGAAACCTCCTTCGTCAAGATTATCAAGATTTTGACTTACCAGATATTTGTTTTTGCCTGCATTTTTTATGCTCTTAGCAACAGGCTTGGTATAAACGTATTTCACATTATTGTCAGAAGAATTCAGCCAGATTCTGAGAGATGAATTTTCATAATCGGCTGAACCGTACATGTCAGTGAACTCTTCAGGTGTAAATTGTTTAATTCTGTCGGCGATTTTCATTGATTTGCTCGGTGTATCCTTAAGGCCGCTGCGATCAACAGAGAATTGTCCGCTGTGTGCTATGTCGAAAGGTTTTGCCGTAAGAAGATTTCGCGAGATGAAGCTCGGTTCGCCGGTAGGCTGATCACTGCCGGCATAAACCCACAGTATCGGTTTGTTGTGGTAACTGCCAAATTCAATGATATCACCCACTTGAAAGTTGATGTTTTTATAATTTGAAAACTTAATTAAATCTGGTGCGTATGTATGTATCAGTGATCCTGCAGAAAAAGCACAGAGAATTGCAGTAAAAATTTTGAGACGAAGAGAACTTCCTTCACTGTTTCCTTTGTTTGCAGGAATGTTCTTGTCAGATAGTATCGAACCGCCGTTTTTTTGTCTATCCTTTATGTATGACAACAGCATCTGCAGAGATTTTTGCTCACCTAGTTCAAAAACCTTAATGAACTGTTTGCTTGCAAGGTAGTATCTCAAATCATCATTGAAATCAGCTTCGTTCAGATCAAGATTGTAAATCAGAAACGGAAGTCTCATGCTGAATGCCATATTTATCTCATTGAGTACATGAGGTGAAGCGTTTGCACTTGACGAGAGAATAAGCAGAAATATTTTTGCTTGTTCGAGTCCCTGGGTAATGTGTCCGGCAAAAATGCCTCCGTCAGCAGGTATGTCGTTCAAATCCAACCAGTAAGTGATATTGTTGTTTGAAAGTACTGAAGCTATTTTCAGTGCCACCTCATTATCCTTGCTCGAATGAGATATGAATACGTCCTTTGCAGTCATTTACTTTTTAATACCCTTGAATTTAATGCTCGTATTATATCAGTGTGAGTTTGTATATTGTTGCTTTCTTTGTGTAGTTAAAACTATGATTTGCTTAAGTTCACATATTTAAAGATAACTACGGTCAGATAGGAGATTTTAAAACCGCATAATGTTTGCAGAATCAATAACAATATGAGTAATCTTCGAGTACCTGTACAAATACTAGAAAACTTTTAAATTGAACTCTCAGCATTCTTTTTCAATAGGTCTGGTCAGAACAGCATTTTCAAAGCCCATGTGTTCGGTAAATAATTTGAAGTCGGGCAGAGAGTAGAGCACCTGACTTATTGTGGCAGAACCGTATTCTTCGATTAGGTTGTTTGCTACGGTTTTAAGCAGAAATCCTCCAACACCTCTGTTTCTAGTGATTTCGAGTACGCTGAAGTAATCTATTACTCCGCGATCTGCTGAAGCGATGCCTAAAATGGAACCGTTGTATACCGCAACATAGCTTGATCTTCCTTCACCGGTTTTGAGTTCATACCCGTCGAGTACTCTATTTAAACTTGCATGATATTTTTCCATATCGAGATCTTTAATATTGAACACACTGAGTCTCATTTTTTTTCTCCTATTTTCTTTTCAGCCATTTCTGCGGATTGATGGGTGAACCTTTGTACCTTATTTCAAAATAGAGTGAAGATTCAAGAGATCGATTTGAAGGATCGTAGTATCCTATCACATCTCCTTTTTTAACACGATCGCCAACTTTTTTGGTTACCGTGTTGTTGTTTCCATATATGGATAGATATCCGTCACCGTGATCTAGCACAACTATCACTCCGTATCCTTCAAGCGGACTCGCCATTACGACATCACCCTCGGCAATGGAAAGAACCTCTTTATTATTTTGCGATGATTGGAGCAGCATACCTGTCCATTTGAGCTCTCCAGCTCTTGATTCACCGAATTTTTTTATGATTTTCCCGCTTACCGGCCAGAGAAGATTTCCTTTTTGATTTTTTAGACCTTTAAGTCTCTCCTTTTCTATTTGTGCTATAGTTTTCTTTGCCGCTTCATTTGCTGATTCACCTTGCTCTGCGGCTTTTGCCTTGGCCTGAGCTATGCGCTCCTCTTCTTTTTTACGTTTTTCCTGGGCTATCTTTTTTTGGTTTGCCTCAATTTCCTGCTGTAGTTTTATTTTAAGGAGTTCTACCTTCTTTTCTTCCTTTTTTATGTTTTCATTTATTGCTGTGTAGGTTTCCTCTTTTTGTTTTTTTCTTACTTTCAGCAGTTCTGATTCATTATCATGGTATTCAATTATTTGTTTCAATTCCTGATTGTTCCCTTCAATTGACTTTTTGTTTTGTTCAACCTGGGCAATCAGATTTGTTGTACTGTCAATAAGTTCTGCCCGTGACTTATTAATGTATATGTGATATTCAAGAGCCCGTCCGATCAGATTAGGATCTTCCTGATTTAAAACAAGCTTAATGTAGTCAGATGAACCTAATTTGTAAGCTTCTGTCAATTGCTTTGAAAGCATCTGTAACTGCCGTTCCTTTTTTTCAATAAGACGCTTTTGTTCTGTTCTGAGCTGAGCTAGCCTATGTTGTGCGTTTGCAAGATCAGTTTTTGACTTTTTTAACTGTTTGTTGATTCGTGATATTTCCTCTTCATCTTTTTTTAGCTGAATTTCAAGTTCTTTGAGGTTTTCTTTGTTTTTATTGATTTTGTCTTGATGGTCTTTGATTTCCTGTTGAACGTTTTCTATATTTTTAGGTGACTGTGCCACTACAGAAAACGGCAACAAGAATAATACTAGGATAGCGCCAGCGATACTTATACTGGCGCTAAATAATTTATACAATTTTTTCTGTATAAACATTCAGATTCACTTTATTTAAGTGTGAAAATAGGCTTACCGCTCATTTCTGCCGGAATGTCCATACCCATAAGGTACAGCATAGAAGGAGCAAGGTCTGATAGTTTGCCTCCCTCTCTTGCTTCTGCAGATCTGCCGACATAGATCAAAGGAACAGGCAGATTGGTGTGAGCTGTGTATGCTTCACCGGTTTCTAGATTTTTCATTCTTTCTGCATTTCCGTGATCTGCAGTGATCAAACATTCTCCGCCGACTTTCTTTAATGATTCCACAACGCGCCCGATTGAGGTATCCACTGCTTCACAGGCTTTTACTGCAGCTTCATAAACTCCGGTGTGACCGACCATATCTCCGTTAGGATAGTTGCATATAATGACGTCGTATTTGCCAGATTCTATTGCAGCACATAAATTGTCAGTAAGTTCCACGGAACTCATTTCCGGCTGAAGATCATATGTTGCAACCTTCGGACTTGCTATAAGCTTGCGATCTTCTCCTGGGAAAGTAGCTTCGACACCTCCGTTGAAGAAGAATGTAACATGAGCATATTTTTCTGTTTCGGAGATTCTCAACTGAGTCTTACCATGAGACGACAGCCACTCTCCAAGAGTGTTTGTCAGATTCTCCGGCGGATACGCACATGCTGTTTTTATATCAGCGGCGTATTGTGTGAGCATTACGAAATCCGAAAGGTTCGGATATACCTTGCGTTCAAAACTGTCAAACTCTTTGTTTACAAAACTGCGAGTAATCTCTCGTGCACGGTCTGCTCTGAAATTCATGAAGATAAGAGAGTCGCCATCAGTTACGCATGCAGGTGAAGAGCCAACAACAGATGCTTTTACAAACTCATCATTTTCGTTTCTGCTGTAGGCTGCTTCGAGTGCAGCAGATGCAGACGCAAATGGAGCAAACTCACTCTTGCCCTGGGTTAAAAGGTCATAACACTGCTGAACTCTGTCCCATCGGTTGTCTCTGTCCATGGCATAATATCGACCGATGATAGAAGCTATACGGCCAACTCCCAGTTCAGAGAAAATTTTATCGAATTTCTCGATTGATGACTGAGCAGAGCGAGGCGGTACATCACGACCATCAAGAAATGCGTGGAAATAAACCTTTTTTGCACCTTTTTCAACAGCCAGTCTGATCGCTGCTTCAATATGATCTTCGTGACTGTGGACTCCTCCTGGAGACATAAGGCCCATAATATGAACAGCCTTGTCTGCCTTAACAGCTTTGTTTATGGCATCACATAAAACTTTGTTGTCGAAAAAGTCACCATCCTGTATAGCCTTGGTTACTCTGGTCAGTTCCTGATATACGACACGTCCTGCACCAATATTTGTATGGCCTACTTCTGAATTTCCCATCTGACCATCAGGCAAACCAACGTCAAGTCCTGAAGCAGAAATTAGGGTATGAGCATATTTTGCTGTAAGACTGTCAAGATTTGGTGTGTTGGCATTTTCAACGGCGTTAAATCTTTTTTCTGTATTGTAGCCCCAACCGTCCATTATGATGAGGGCCAATGTTTTTTTTGCTGACATAAAAAATCCTTAGAATGTCTGTAAATAACTGGAAAATTCTAGCATAAAAGCATTTTATTGGGTATCGGCAATGTGAATACTGAATCTGTATTGTATAACCCTGTATCAATGCTTTTCCTGTCTCAGTAATTGAAAACAGTCAGCGATGAAACTGTTTTTTTTATTTTCCGGCAATTTTTATTGAGTCAACAAGTATGCTTCCTGTTTTAACTGATGATTCAGGATCAATGTCATTACTTATTGCAACAATGTTTTTGAATATATCCCTGGCATTTCCTGCAATGGTTATTTCCTTTACAGGATAAACAATCTCGCTGTGATTGACCATGAATCCTCTTACGCCGACTGATATATCTCCAGTAAGCGGATCAAGACCAAACCCCATCATGTCTTTTATTATGAGACCGGTATCCATCTTTTTTATAAGGTCATTTCGGGAAATACCGCTGTTGGTTATCAGCCAGTTGTATATACCATCTCCGTTGCCTGTATTTTTCATTTTTAACTGGCGTGCAGAGTATGCGGAAAGAATATAACTTGATACTGATCCGTTAGTGATAATGTTTCTTTTTGTCGTTTTAGAACCAGAAGAATCAACGCAGCAACTTGACATCTCATGAAGCATGTAGGGATCTTCAGTTACTGTCAGCCATTCAGGAAGGATCGTTTCACCTAAACAGTCATTTAGATATGATACCTTTTTAAATTGAGCGCGTCCTGAAAGACCTGAAACAAGCCAGTAGAAGATATTCGGTGCTACATCCCTGTCGAAAATTACAGGAAGATTTTGTGTTGGGATTTTTTGGGCTCCCAGTTTTGGAATAGTGTCATCAAAAGCTTCCTTCACGATATCTTCAAGCTTCCATCTGATATCTGAACGGTATGTGAAGTGATAGGAACCACCCTGTTCCATCTGATCATTTTCTTCTGCAGTCAGACTGATAGAATCTGAATAATGCGAACCTCTGGTTGTATAAAACTGCCCTTTTGTTGTTGCGAATATAGACTGTCCGTATCCACAGGCTACATTAGCAGAATTGCACTGTTTGATTTTCTTGTTACCCAGACTCAATTTTTCAAGTTCCATAGCTCTTGAAATCTGCATTTCCGGATTGGGCTCTTCTGGATAAAATGTATCGAATTCTTGAAATTCTCTTTGCAGATCCTCATCTTCTGCCAGACCGTTATATACATCCTTTTCTGTATATTTAGAGATGTCAATGGCCGCATCAATAGTTTTATATATGGCATCGTCACTGAGATCTGTTGTTGATGCTGAACCTTTGTGATGGTCATTCCATAGTTCAGCGCTGAATTCTCTTCTTTTTGAAAATTTTACAACATCAGTCTCCTGATTTCTTACTGATGTAGTTAACCCTGTGGATTTCACTACAGATACAAGTGCCTGATCAACATTTTTTTTTATGATGTAGTCTAAGGCCTTTTCAACTACGGTTCGGAGTTTTTCTTCTTCCTTTTGTAATCTTTCTTGAATATCCATGATTGCGTATCTTCCTTGAATTTAACCGTACCGACGACTGTCGCAAATGTACCGCTTCATTTTTTAGTTACATATTCTACATGATGAGAAAAATCATTATTCGTGATTAAGTCACCTTTTAAACAATAATGGCTCTCCATAAAAATAAGTTGGAAATAATCATTAATCTTATTTCGAAATATCAATAATCTTTAGAAAGAAATATTCATCATCGTTGAATCCATATGCCTTTCTTCTCATCGTTTTGATCTTA